>NZ_JAAHHZ010000051.1:19954-46332 GCF_010672005.1 Moorena sp. SIO4A5
GAATTGGTTCAGCACTTAATTCGGTTTTAAGTACCTGAATATCGCGAGGTTCTTCACCCAATAGCCAATGAAAAAACTCCGATGGGTATTCTTCGGCTAAGTATTTACAGATATTATCGTAAGCCAATGCAAATTGTTTAAAGTTAACACTATCTCAGATAGTGTAGTGAATCTGAACTAGAAAATTGATCGCACCTGGATCTTGTTTATGGAGTCAAGTTATGCTAACCGAGCAATTCTGATTGAGATAAGATCTAAAAAAGACCTGATTAGATCAGGTCTTTTCAAAATCATCTTCCCACCAAAAATCCTGGTGAAAACTAACAGTTCAATGTCAGCTGTGCTCCAACCAAACCCCTAAATCCGTTGCGGTCTTAAAATCCAACAACGCTTCACTCAATTCCTCCAATCGAGTAATGGATAATCCCTCAATCTGCTGTTGGAGCACAGGGTCAAGTAAACCTAACCTCAGGGTTAGCTGACGTATCACAAGCAATAGGGCTTCCTCCTGCTTTCCTCGGTCGAGTCCCTGCTGGATTCCCTTTTGGACTCCCTTTTGGATAATATCTTGATAGGTGACTGATTCTTCCATAATTTCCTCTGATAACAATCGACGGACTAAATCTTTCTCAAACCGTAAACCAGCCAGTACATCCACACAGGCTGCTAGGTTTCCCCGTAATGGTTTTTCTTCAATTCTATCCACTTGGGCAACCACTTGCTCTAACAATCGATTAGGGCTATTACTCCTAGCTAGAGTTGCCAAGGGTAACAGAGCTCGATTGGCTAACAGTGGTTGAGGGTCTTGCTCCCACAGACGAATTACTCGATAACGATGCCAGGTGTTAGTATCCCTAAACTCATTAGTAAATACCATCTGTGAGGTCGTAGATTTTAGGAAAATCACGACCTGGTCAATGGGACATCGGTATTTACGTTGTAATCTGACCCAATAGTCTAACATCCGAAATGGTAGTGGTGGCTCGGATTGGGGTAGGGTTTGAAATTCTATGTGCAGAATTTGGTTAGTACTTTGGAGTAGACTCAGAGCATCAGCTTGAATTGGTTCAGCACTTAATTCGGTTTTAAGTACCTGAATATCGCGAGGTTCTTCACCCAATAGCCAATGAAAAAACTCCGATGGGTATTCTTCGGCTAAGTATTTACAGATATTATCGTAAGCCAAGGCAAATTGTTCAAAGTTAACACTATCTCAGATAGTGTAGTGAATCTGAACTAGAAAATTGATCGCACCTGGATCTTGTTTATTGAGTCAAGTTATGATACATTACTAGCTTTTAATTAGAGTTCTGTTGGAGCCAGTTGAGTAAGTCTTCCCTGGTCTGGAAATCCCAGATGGCTTCTGATAAACGCTCTAGCTCTTGATTCGTCAAGGCTTCGATTAATGCGATCGCATTACTGGATAGTTGGCCAAAACGGCGCTCAAGCTGTCGCACTATTACCCTTCTTTCCCCTTGTACTCGTCCCTGTATTATTCCCTGTTCTATTCCCTGTATTATTCCCTGTTCTATTCCTTCCCGTTGAGCTAGACTCAATGCACCTCGCGTGTCCTCCAAGACCATCTCCTGCTTGCGGAGTTTTTCCAATTCTGACACACTCAACCCCGCTTGATTCGCTATAGTTAAGGCTTTTTCTAGCTGTGGGATTTCCCTGAGATTCTCAGGAATAATTTCTAAACTGGGAGCTTCTTTGATAAAATATATCCACTTATCTATCACACTTTCTAACTCTTCCAGCTGCTTAGTGAATTTGGGAAGTTCCACAAACACCATCGCTAATTCATTTTCCTGATAAGGCAAGTGCTCTTCTTTTTCTTGAAAGTAAAAACAGCTAATTACTTTTTCGGTTGATGGGAATAACTTAAAATCCGTGATGGTTAACGCAATGACTGGATTGAGATCGAAATATCCCTGTCCCGACTTTAGTTGATTCCCATAGGTTTTGCACAAGTTATAGACCACTCGCTTCTCGAAAGCCTCCACATTCCAGATTTGCATTTCAATCAGCACAGTTGTTTGATCCTCTAATACTGCCTTAACATCCAGATAGCGATGCAGCGCGGTCTTGGGGGTTTCCCCCATGAGCGACTGCATCAAGACAGTGTCTTTTAACTCCACTACATCCCCGGCACTATAGGGGTCAAGGATTTCTAAATCCTGGATTACCGACTCCCCGGAGTAGATCATGGCATTGAGGAAGGAAATCAGAATATCCTTACTTTGATCTGAGCCAAAGATTTTCTTGAAAGCAAAGTCAGTTTTGGGACTAATGAATCTCATGGTTTTCGCAGTTTATGAGCTAGAGTGGTTAGTCAATGTCTTTACTAAGAAATTTTACGGACATCGTTTCAGTAATCATCCTAGCAAAATCCGTTGATATTCTGGTGTATAACCGGTCAGCATTTCTCTAAGCTTAAAAGGAATCAACGGAAGAAAAGCAGGATGATTGTTCAAAATACTAGTAATAATACTAATACTAATCAATCCAGTAATCATCAATGGGATGATGTTCGTGCAGCCTTGAAACGATTCTGGGGTTACGAGGATTTTCGACCTCCCCAAGGTGAGATTATTCGGATGATTTTAGAACAACGGGATGCTTTAATTGTTTTGCCTACTGGTGGTGGTAAGTCGATTTGTTTTCAACTACCAGCTTTACTACAAACTGGATTAACATTAGTGATTTCTCCACTAGTAGCATTGATGGAAAATCAGGTGCAGGAATTGCGCGATCGCAAATTACCTGCTGCTCTGTTACATAGTGAATTACCTCGCTCCCAACGGCAACAAACCCTTCAAGCTCTAGAAAAGCAGCAACTGCGATTGCTCTACTTATCCCCAGAAACCCTACTCAGTGCAGCAGTGTGGAAACGATTGTGTCAGCCACAGCTTCAGATTAATGGATTGATTTTAGATGAAGCCCATTGTTTGGTTCAATGGGGTGATACCTTTAGACCCGCTTATCGCCGTTTGGGAGCAGTCAGACCAGCACTGCTCAAGTGTAAGCCCAAGGGAACAAAAATTGCGATCGCATCCTTTACTGCTACCGCTGACCCCAAGGCTCAACAAACCATCCGCAAAGTCTTGCAACTGCGACAACCCCAAACATTTTTAATTAGCCCCTATCGAGACAATCTTAACCTCCAGGTCCAAACCGTCTGGACTCCCAAAGGACGTCGCCAACGAGTATTGAACTATATTAAAGCCAGACCTAAACAAGCTGGGTTAGTCTATGTCCGTTCCCGAAAAGATAGTGAAGTGTTAGCGCAATGGTTTACTTCCTTGGGGTATTCCACCGCAGCTTACCACGCTGGCTTGGGTGCTCAGGAGCGTCGGAAAATTGAAGCCAGCTGGATTAGTGGTCAGACCCAATTTGTGGTATGTACCTGTGCCTTTGGCATGGGGATTAATAAGCCAGATGTACGCTGGGTCGTGCATTTCCAAGCACCTTTACTCTTATCGGAATATATTCAGGAAGTAGGTCGTGGGGGAAGGGATGGTAAACCAGCGGATGCTTTGACCTTAGTCAGTGAACCAACAGGATGGTTAAATCCAGAGGATAAGCAACGACAAGAATTTTTTGCCCATCAAATGCGATCGCAATACCAAAAGGCTCAACAGTTAGCAAAGCAATTACCAGCCCAGGGAGAAGTAGCCAAAGTAGCCAAAGAGTTTCCCAATGGTGCCATAGCCTTAGCACTCCTCGATAGTGCTGGTCAACTAGAATGGATTGATCCATTCCATTACCGGCAACACCGGTCTAGAAAATCTTCCTCCCTAGCACAGGTTAGTACTATCCAACAGCAAGCCCAGTCTCAGATGAATCAATACCTGAAAACTCGCCAGTGTCGTTGGCAATTTTTACTACAGGCATTTGGTTTTACTCAAGAAGCGGTTGGCTTTAGATGCGATCGCTGTGATAATTGTTTATCCCATTGATCAATTGGATTAGCTACTTCGTCTTAGGTTTTAGGGAGTCGGGAGTCGGGAGTCGGGAGTCGGGAGTCGGAACCCACCCCTAACCCCTCCCAGGAGGGGAACGGGAGTCGGGAGTCGGGAGTCGGGAGTCGGGAGTCGGGAAAAAAATTATCACAATTGATTGACGATTAGTATATTTTTTTTTCGGATATATTTCCATTTTTTTTCGATTTCATGTTTCCGTGGATCTCGATAAAATTACTCCTCAAAAAAACGCGATGTTCTGAAATAAACCCTACGGGATTCCATTTTAAAATTTCCCCTCTGTTCCCGATTCCCGATTCCCGATTCCCGATTCCCGATTCCCGATTCCCGATTCCCGATTCCCGATTCCCGATTCCCGATTCCCGATTCCCGATTCCCGATTCCCGATTCCCGATTCCCGATTCCCGATTCTTAATTCTTAATTATCAATTCTAAAAAACCTTCTATCCGCTCCCAAACCTTCTCCAACAAATCAGGACAATCTGCATCAAACCATTCAATCTCAGGATAAGCCTTAAACCAAGTGCGTTGACGTTTAGCAAATTGGCGAGTGTGGAGAACAGTTAACTCTCTGGCCTGCTCAAGGGATAAGTTACCAGCAAGATAATCTTTAATTTCCCGATATCCCAACGTATCCAGTAACGGTAAATTCCAACCATACTTCTGAGCAATAGTTTCCACCTCAGCCACAAATCCTGCTGCTAACATTTGGTCAGTACGCTGAGCAATCCGCTGGGTAATAGTTTCAGAATCCTGACATTCCAAGCCAATCTGGAGAATTGGATAATTAGGAGGATTTTCTCCCTGCTGCTGTGATATCGGAATTCCAGTTACATAAAATACTTCCAATGCTCGCAATGTCCGCACTTGATCATTGGGATGAATCTTCTGAGCAGCAACAGGATCAATTTGTTGGAGGAAATTATAGAGCTGAGCTTGACCAAGAGCAGCTAGTTGCGATCGCAAATCTTCCTGAGGCGCAACCCGAGGAATTTTTAACCCCCGCACTACCGATTTGATATATAAACCAGTACCACCAACTAGGAAAAGAGGGTTATTGTTTAAGTCAGCCTGATCTACCCGGTCTTCCCTGTGTTTGCTAGCTATAATTTCCTGGGCTTGCTGTTGATAATCAGCTACAGTTAAGGTTTCGGTTGGGTCACAGATGTCGATCAGATAATGGGGTACCTGCTGTTGTTGAGCCAGTGTCGGCTTAGCGGTTCCAATATCAAATTCTCGGTAAACCTGACGAGAATCAGCATTAAGAATTATTGAACTAACCCGCTGTGCTAATGCTATTCCTAGACTCGACTTACCTGTGGCTGTAGCACCACAAATTACTATGACTGCTGAGTGCTCAGTGTTGAGTGTTGAGTTTTGAGGGGAGGGCTGTTTCATCTTCCATTGCGGCATTCGGGACTAACTTGAGCACTGACCCACTGACACCATCATACCCTATATAGTTAATCCCCTATAGAAATAACCTATGAAAATGGGCTGTGGTCGCCTATAAGGCTTTTGTGTTACAATCTTCGGGTGTTTTATCATTTTTGATGAATCATAGCCTTTCAAAGCTTTTAACGGAAAACCCCGAAAGATTATGACGAGTAGTTACAGTGCCGATCAGATTCAAGTTCTAGAAGGTCTCGAACCGGTGCGGAAACGCCCAGGGATGTACATCGGGACAACTGGACCTAGGGGTCTCCATCATCTAGTCTACGAAGTTGTAGACAATTCCATCGATGAAGCGCTGGCTGGGTATTGTACTCACATCGAAGTTGATATCAATAGCGATGGTTCCGTAACCGTTACCGATGACGGACGAGGAGTTCCTACGGACACCCACCCTACCACAGGGAAATCAGCACTGGAAACCGTAATGACCGTACTTCATGCCGGTGGTAAGTTTGGTGGCGGCGGCTATAAAGTCTCTGGAGGATTGCACGGTGTTGGTGTTTCCGTAGTCAATGCTCTGTCTGAGTGGGTAGATGTAACGGTGTGGCGGGAGAAAAAAGAACATACCCAGCGCTATGAGCGGGGTGTGCCCATGACTGAACTACTCGTCAAGCCCTATAAAAAGGCCCACACTGGTACCTCAGTAAACTTTAAGCCAGATACCGAAATCTTTACTGGCGGTATTGAGTTTGATTATACTACCTTATCCGGACGTCTCCGAGAACTGGCTTACCTGAATGCTGGTGTTAAAATTACCTTCTCAGACCATCGCCTGGAAGAACCCAGAGTAGAAACCTATCACTACGAAGGAGGGATCCAGGAATATGTCGCTTACATGAACCGAGAAAAGCACGCCCTACACGAGGAAATTATCTATATACAAGGGGAACGCAAAAGTATCCAAGTGGAAGTGGCACTACAATGGTGCATTGATGCCTATAGTGATAATTTGCTGGGTTTTGCTAACAATATTCGCACTATTGATGGTGGTACCCACTTGGAGGGGCTCAAGACAGTCTTGACCCGAACCATGAATGCGATCGCACGCAAGCGCAATAAACTCAAAGAAAGTGAGTCTAACCTAGGTGGTGAGAATATCCGAGAAGGATTAACTGGGGTGATTTCTGTCAAAGTCCCAGAGCCAGAATTTGAAGGTCAAACCAAAACTAAACTGGGAAATACAGAAGTAAGGGGGATTGTAGATTCCCTAGTTGGGGAAGTCTTGACTGAATACCTGGATTTTCATCCCCAAGTCGTCGATACTATCTTAGAAAAAGCGATTCAAGCCTATAAAGCCGCAGAAGCTGCTCGTCGTGCTCGTGAATTAGTGCGGCGGAAATCAGTACTAGAGTCTTCTCCCTTACCCGGTAAGTTAGCCGATTGTAGTTCTCGGGACCCAGGGGAATCAGAGATATTCATCGTTGAGGGGGATAGTGCAGGGGGATGTTTTTCTGGAGAGACACAGGTTGCCCTGGCTGATGGACGGTCTTTGAGCTTCAAGGAACTTGTAGCAGAACAAGCTATTGGTAAAGAGCATTTTTGCTACACGATTACCAATAACGGCAGCATCGGAATAGAACGGATTATCAATCCTAGGATGACCAAAGCCAATGCTAAAGTCATCAAACTTACCTTAGATAACTCAGAAACCATTATTTGCACTCCCGATCACCTGTTCATGTTGCAAGATGGTAGTTATAAGCCAGCAGTATCTCTGACTCCTGATGATTTGCTAATGCCTCTATACCGGCCACTGGCAGAAATCAGGAAACAGGCAAAGGTCAAAACCCAACACAAAGAAGCCTATTCCGCTGTTGCTGGTAATCAGACACAGGTTTGTGAAGCTGTTGCTAACTATAACTACCAAGTTGTTTCCATTGAATCCCTAGAACAATTGGTAGATGTCTATGATATCGAAGTGCCTCATACCCATAATTTCGCTTTAGAGAGTGGGGTGTTTGTTCACAACAGTGCTAAACAAGGACGCGATCGCCAATTCCAAGCCATTCTCCCCCTCCGTGGTAAAATCCTCAACATTGAGAAAACTGATGATGCCAAAATTTACAAGAACACAGAAATCCAATCCCTAATTACAGCCCTAGGGCTAGGGATAAAAGGAGACGAATTCGACCCGTCCAATTTACGCTACCACCGCATTGTAATTATGACTGATGCTGATGTGGATGGCGCTCACATCCGTACTTTATTACTAACCTTCTTCTACCGCTATCAACGAGCCCTTGTAGACCAAGGCTACATCTACATTGCTTGTCCTCCCTTATATAAACTAGAACGAGGTCGCAACCATAACTATTGTTATAGCGATCGCGAACTACAAGAGCGGATTAGCCAATTTCCTGAAAACGCTAACTATAACATCCAACGATTCAAAGGATTAGGTGAAATGATGCCACAGCAGTTGTGGGACACCACCATGAATCCAGAAACTCGCACCATGAAGCAAATCGAAATCGAAGATGCTGCTGAAGCTGACAGAATCTTTACTGTACTCATGGGAGACCGGGTTGCTCCTCGCCGCCAATTCATTGAAACCTATGGCGCTCGACTCAATCTCACCGATTTAGATATTTAGAGTCTACCTTACTCACAAATTAGTACTAGTGTAAGCTATCAGCTGTCAGCTGTCAGCTGTCAGCTTATTTTATTCAAAAGCACCTCAAGTAGAGTGGCACAGGCTTCTAGCCTGTGATTCAAGGAATAAGCTGATAACTGATAGCTGATAGCTTACCTTAGGACATTGATAAAAGCTGAAAAGCTTTTTTAGTGAACTATTCCCTATTCCCTATTCCCTATTCCCTATTCCCTGTTCCCTGTTCCCTGTTCCCTATTCCCTGCTCCCTGCTCCCTACTCCCTTATAGTAAATCAAGCCATGGTTACCGCAATTCCAGCTAACCAGATTACCCTCTACGATTTAAGAATAAAATTTGGCTTAGAGCGCACCGATGATGAGCAATTCTTTCAGGAGTGGCAAGATGATTTACCAGAACTAACAGAATTAGAAAAAAAAGAGCTAAAGGAAATAAAGAAAGACTATCTCCACTTATCAGAGCGTCCAATGGTGGAAACCATCGTCAAAATGGTAGTACTTTCCCCATTATTGAAACTAGCTGGTTTTTATCGTTCTCCCTTTTATATTACTGCTGAAAAAGTCGTAGAAATTACTTCCGAAGATCAAGAAACAATTATTACAGGACGACTTGACTTACTCATCTATACTCCTGAATTTTGGGTTTTAGTGATCGAAGCCAAACGAGCCGATTACTCCCTGGAAGTTGGCATCCCCCAAGCACTAAGTTATATGCTAGGAAATATTGAATCAGAAAGACCTGCTTTTGGATTTATCACCAATGGGCCAGATTTTATTTTCCTAAAACTGAGCAAGCAAGATAAACCAAATTATGCTGAGTCGGATTCATTTTCCCTTCGGAATAAGACAGGCTTGGAGCACGTTCTCAAAATCCTAAAGCGGTTTAATGAATTAGTGAGGCAATAATCAAGTATTAATATCAAGTCCGATTAATTGTTTACGATCCGAATCATGAGGTTATTAACCAATGGATAAATTAGATCAATATCGTCAGATTACCTGCGAATTTTTAGAAAGCTTTGCCAGTTATGATCTCAATGCTCAACTTATCTTTGATAGAGAACGGGATTGTTATCTGGTTTTCCACAACGAATGGCGTAATGAGTACCGCATCTATGGCTGTGCCATGCATCTTGAGCTGATCGAAGGTCAAATCTGGATACAGCACAATAGTACTGAGATTTATATCGATAGTGAATTGATTGAGCGGGGTGTTTCTCCCAAAGATATTATACTAGGATTTCGCTCTCCCAGCGTCCGCAAACTTATTGCTGCTGCGATGGAAGACTAGTAAATGCGCAACCTAACCGGATTTTAACTAACAGTGAGGGGTAGTAGGGTGGGCAAATAATCAAAGTCAGTAGGGGTTTGGTGGGCAAAGCCTACCATTTATAACCGTTACGGAGTCCCCAATTTAGCCATGCTTTGATCATTTCTTGAGTATTCCCCTGATGTTCTTCTTGAACAGGATCTTCTCTAGTAATGGATTTTAAAGCCCAAAACCACCGTCCAGATTTTTGTTCAAGTTCCCTTAATAATAACGGAATTGCTTCTTTTCCCATGCCAATAATTTGTTGATAAGCAGGATGCATAGCTGCTTGAGTGGTTGATGAAATTCCTCTGGTTTCTTCCCGCCACTGGTGAACGAGTTGCCTAAACGTTTGTTCGATATCTTCTTGAATTAGGGACATTTTCTCTCCATTTTGTGGTTGTAAGTAGGGGTAGGGTGGGCAAATAATCAACCATTAACCAATTGATCATCAATCATGTGCCCTTCCGAAAATTGCCACAGGCTGGAAGCCTGTTCCACACAACCTAACCGGATTTTAACTAACAGCAAACTCAGTAAATTTGCGAACATCTGGAGGATGAAAACCTAAAACAATATCACTTTTTGGAATACCTGCTGCCACTAAATCATTAGCAATGCCGTCTTCAGTATTGTCACATTGAATCCAAATTTTATAATTACTAATTTCCACATGAATCAAACAACTATGAAGATGATCTTGGTTATTCCATCCTTCAGAAACAATTAAATATTGGTCTGTTTCTCGGTCAAATGCTGCATGGTTACGGATGTTAACATTAGAGTAATCAATGTTAACATAAGGGGTTAAGGTTTGACGAATAATTTGGCGATAGTTTTCTAATTTATCCATTTTATAATCACCTCCTTTTCCGGCTCAAAAACAATAATTTTAAGCGTGTTATCTTCTAATAACATCTGTCCGATTTCTTCGGTAAATAAGCGGTTAAATATTACTTCTCTAATAGCTAAATAAAGAAGACGTTCTGAAAGTTGACGTTTAAGAACTTTATCGTATAATATATATTGCCCTAAGGCGTTTTTTAGATCTTCTATTTCTGATGAACCAACAAAACTTTTAACTTCTACAGCAATTTTTTGTCCTTGTTTTTCAGCTACTAATATTTTTTCAGCACCTAGGTCAATATAGATGTCTTTTTTACCTATTTTAAGGCTTAAAGGGTCATTGGTAATTGTCCATCCATCTTTGATTAGTGCATTTTTTACTGTGTCATGATAAATATCTTTGGCTGGCATTTTCAAAATTATTAAGTGTGGGTGCCAAAATAAAAGCCTATCTTAATTATAGTCGGAACGATCTGTAATTTCGTGACAGCCGTAGGGTGCTTGATAAGACGCGATCGCACTCATGTTCCCCCTGGTAGTGTTGGAATAGCCCGGCCCGTAACGCACCGCTAGTGTTGGAACCACCCTTCCGAAAATTGCCACAGGCTGGAAGCCTGTTCCACGCCTGATGCCCATTCCACCCACCGGCTCAAACAGCATGGATTGAGATGCAC
This sequence comes from Moorena sp. SIO4A5, assembly GCF_010672005.1. Taxonomy (NCBI): domain Bacteria; kingdom Bacillati; phylum Cyanobacteriota; class Cyanophyceae; order Coleofasciculales; family Coleofasciculaceae; genus Moorena; species Moorena sp. SIO4A5. The sequence goes on from NZ_JAAHHZ010000051.1 coordinate 30,831, forward strand.
CCCAATAGGGAATAGGGGCAACAGCTGCATAGTTTTTTAGTAAAATCAAAGAGATGCACCCCAATAGGCAATAGGGAGATAGACGAAATTAAAGCTAATAAAAATACCTTTTGATTAATCTTAATTTTTGATATGGTTTTCCCCTTGCCAGATAAATACATTGATCTGCTCACGGATTTCGGCTTTAAGCGCGTTTTTGGCACTGAGCCAAATAAGGCACTGTTGATCGACTTCTTAAATACGCTGCTGCCTCCTCACCATCAGATTCAGGATGTCACCATTAAGAATCCAGAGTTCTTGGGTAAGACTTTAGTGGACAGAAGAGCAATTTTTGATATTTATTGTCAGAGCACAACCGGTGAACGCTTCATTGTGGAAATGCAAAAGGCAAAACAAACGTTCTTCAAAGACCGCAGTGTCTACTATGCCACTTTCCCCATCCAAGAACAGGCGCAACAGGGAAATTGGAATTATCAGCTAACGGCAGTCTACACCGTCGGTATTCTGGATTTTAGTTTTGATGACCATAAGCACGATTCAGAATTGTTGCATGTGGTAGAGCTAAAAAATCAGCGGTGTGAAGTGTTCTACGATAAGTTGAAATTCATCTATGTGGAACTACCGAAATTTACTAAATCTGTTGATCAATTAGAAACCCATTTTGATAAGTGGTTATTTTTATTGAGGCATCTGGCGAGCTGTAATGCTCCCCCTGAACCGTTGCAAGGGGATGTGTTTGCCCAGCTATTTGAGGTGGCCGAGATTGCCAATTTCTCCTCTGAAGAGCAAGCCCTGTACCAGGATAGTCTGAAGGTCTACCGGGATATGTACAGTGTTAATCAAACCTTGATTCAGGAAGGTAGACAAGAAGGTCTCGAACAAGGTAGACAAGAAGGTCTCCAACAGGGTCTCGAACAAGGTAGACAAGAAGGTCTCCAACAGGGTCTTGAACAAGGTAGACAAGAAGGTCAACAAGCAGGTGAACAAGCAGGTATACAAAAGGTTGTTAAACAGATGAAGGCCGCAGGGTTATCCCTGAAGGATATTGCTCAATATACTGGGTTGAGTATGGATGACATTGATCAGTTGTGAAACTCTTGCCTCTTGCCTATTCCCGATTCCCGATTCCCGATTCCCGATTCCCGATTCCCGATTCCCGATTCCCGATTCCCGATTCCCGACTCCCGATTCCCTATTCCTCGCATACCCATAACTTCTCCTTAGCTCCAGGATTCCTAACAAAGTAATCTTCCAGCAAGTCACAGCCCCGACGCAGCAGCTCACCTAAACTTTCAACCTTCCAAATTCTGGCGGTGTGGTCCGATGAAGCAGTGGCTAGCTTTTGTCCATCCGGGCTGAAGGCTACACTCCATACCTCGTCCCGATGCCCGGTGAGCACGGCGATTTCATTGCCCTGTAAGTCCCAAATTCTGGCAGTGCCGTCCTTTGAAGCAGTGGCCAGCCTCTGTCCATCCGGGCTGAAGGCTACACTATATACCTCGTCCTGATGCCCTCTGAGCACGTCGATTTCATTGCCCTGGTTATCCCAAATTCTGGCCGTGTTGTCCTTTGAAGCAGTGGCCAGCTTCTGTCCATCCGGGCTGAAGGCTACACTCCATACCTCGTCTCGATGCCCGGTGAGCACGGCGATTTCATTGCCCTGGTTGTCCCAAATTCTGGCAGTGCCGTCTGCTGAAGCAGTGGCCAGCTTCTGTCCATCCGGGCTGAAGGCTACACTATTTACCCTCTCATGATGCCCGGTGAGCACAGCGATTTCATTGCCCTGGTTGTCCCAAATTCTGGCGGTGTGGTCCGATGAAGCAGTGGCCAGCTTCTGTCCATCCGGGCTGAAGGCTACACTATATACCCAGAACTGATGGCCGGTGAGCAGGGCGATTTGATTGCCCTGGTTGTCCCAAATTCTGGCCGTGTTGTCCTTTGAAGCAGTGGCCAGCTTCTGTCCATCCGGGCTGAAGGCTACACTCCATACCTCGTCCCGATGCCCGGTGAGCACGGCGATTTCATTGCCCTGGTTGTCCCAAATTCTGGCAGTTTTGTCCATTGAAGCAGTGGCCAGCGTCTTTCCATCCGGGCTGAAAGCTACACTCTCTACCGAGGACTGATGGCCGGTGAGCAGGGCGATTTCATTGCCCTGTAATTCCCAAATTCTGGCAGTTTTGTCCATTGAAGCAGTGGCCAGCGTCTTTCCATCCGGGCTGAAGGCTACACTCTCTACCGAGGACTGATGGCCGGTGAGCAGGGCGATTTCATTGCCCTGTAATTCCCAAATTCTGGCAGTATTGTCCCATGAAGCCGTGGCCAGCGTCTTTCCATCCGGGCTGAAGGCTACACTGGACACCCAGGACTGATGGCCGGTGAGCACAGTTAATTCATGTCCCTGTAAGTCCCAAATTCTGGCAGTGCCGTCCTTTGAAGCCGTGGCTAGCCTCTGTCCATCCGGGCTGAAGGCTACACTCCATACCTCGTCCCGATGCCCTCTGAGTACGGCTAATTCCTTGCCCTGGTTGTCCCAAATTCTGGCAGTGCCGTCGGATGAAGCCGTGGCTAGCCTCTGTCCATCCGGGCTGAAGACTACACTCTCTACCGAGGACTGATGCCGGGTGAGCAGGGCGATTTGATTGCCCTGGTTGTCCCAAATTCTGGCGGTGCCGTCGGATGAAGCAGTGGCCAGCCTCTGTCCATCCGGGCTGAAGGCTACACTAAATACCCAGCCCTGATGCCCGGTGAGCACGGCGATTTCATTGCCCTGGTTGTCCCAAATTCTGGCAGTGCCGTCAACTGAAGCCGTGGCCAGCCTCTGTCCATCCTGGCTGAAGGCTACACTCCATACCCTGTCATGATGGCCGGTGAGCACGGCAATTTCATTGCCCTGGTTGTCCCAAATTCTGGCAGTGCCGTCAACTGAAGCCGTGGCCAGCCTCTGTCCATCCGGGCTGAAGGCTACACTAAATACCGAGTCCTGATGCCCGGTGAGCACGGCGATTTCATTGCCCTGGTTGTCCCAAATTCTGGCAGTGCCGTCAACTGAAGCCGTGGCCAGCCTCTGTCCATCCGGGCTGAAGGCTACACTAAATACCTCGGACTGATGGCCGGTGAGCACAGCCCCTTTTCGAAATTGACTAATACTCTGGTGGAGAGCATATAGAGGAATAGTAGTAGGATATTGCTCCAGGGGGCGACCATCTGTTACTCTATCCAATAGGTCTTGCCCAGTCTCCATGGCCTCATACAAAAGCGTTTCCCCTCTTGTACTGGGGCCATAGTAAACATTATTATCCGGTAACTGTCGTAAAATACTACGCCCTTGCCGTTCTACTAGTGTGACGAATTTCGCTTCCTCTAATTGTTGTGTAGCTTTGATTAGAGTCACCACAGCAACACTTGCCACAACTAAGGACACACCCAGTACAATTCCCCCAGTGCATATGATGCACTGGGCTTGTTCTTTAGCCTTAGCTAATATCTCACTAGCCTCTTTCTCAGCCGCCAAAGCCTTTCGGACTTCTCGCTTATCTAAAACCTGACTAGCTCTCAAGAACTGGGAATCCAAATCGCTTAAGGCTTTTCCCTTCGACCATTGTTCGGCCTGGTCTAATGCTCTCCCCCGCAACAATCGAGAGTCATCCTTACATCCAGAATCAACCCAAGCGCTAAACGCCTCAGAGTAGGGACGTAGTCTAGCCAATTCTTGATTAACCCAATCGGAATTGAAAACCTCCCCATAAATCCGGTTATTAACCTCCAAACAGCCATGGCGCTCAACCACCAGCCCCGATAACCTTAATTCCGTCTGTTCCTCACTACCATCAGCAGCTAGACTACCCTGATCCAACACTTGCTGATACAAACCCAATAACATACCAGCCCGTTGCTCATTTCTGAGAATGCGATCGCGTATAGTCTTCAAATGCTCCTGTTCATCCTGAGCTTCCCAATTGTCTATAATCTGGGTACGCACTATCTGGTCTAGGTAAACACTAGACCTCTTGCAAAAGTGTTTTTCTAATAGTGTTTGCGTCAATTCTTGTCCACTGTTCCCTGTTCCCTGTTCCCTGTTCCCGACTTCTGCAAGAAGTCTACTATTGCCCAATTCCCAAGTCTGAACTACCAAACGACACAACCGCTGAGTCAGAAACGGTTGTCCTCCCGTCCAGTTTACTATCTCACCTAATACCTGTTCAGGATTATCAACCTTACCGACCAAACCCCGAACCAAAGGCTGTTTGGCTTCCTCAAAAGTAAACCCAGTCAACTGAATATCCCGACCGATATTAAACGGAGTGCGCTGTTTATCCTGAATTAAATCTGCAGCAGTTGCCACGCCTAGCAAACAAAAGGTGAGACGATTGTAAGCTGGCTTTTCGGCTCGTTGATTGTAACAGGCTCTAATTAACGCAAAGAAATCATCTTTAAACTTAACTTTAATAATACTATCAATTTCATCCAGGAAAATAACAATTTTCCCCGGAATACTGGTTAACACTATCTGCTCAATAAACTTACTTAAGCACAAGACCGGAGAGATTTGAGCACGCTCGTCTAACCAAGCTTCCTCATCAAATTTTCCGAAAAGCTCGAAATCATCCATCAATAACATCATCAAACTTTCATACCACATCGACACCGTGATGTCTTCTTTTCCAATCACGGTCAGATCGATAGACGCGCAAGCAAATCCCTCTTCTTTCAAGCGTTTTATCGTTCTTACCCGCAAACTAGACTTACCCATCTGTCGGGAATTCAGCACATAACAAAACTCCCCAGCCATCAATGCCTGAAAAAGCTCCTGATCCGCTTGTCTGGTCACATAAGTAGGTTCATCGTGAGGTAAACTACCTCCTACTTTGTAGAGTGTTGAGTGTTGATTGGTCATTACAGCAGTTTGCCATTTGGTGAGGTACAAATTTTTGGGTTTTAGGGAGTAGGGAGTAGGGAGCAGGGAGCAGGGAGCAGGGAGCAGTGTGGGGAGTGTGGGGAGTGTGGGGAGTGTGGGGAGATGGGGAGATGGGGAGATGGGGAGAGAGAAGAAGTAGTTTTCAAGAATTTGGTATAGTTAAAGATAGTTTTGCTCATTGTTATCGAAATTATTGCTATGTTGATAATAATGATATTACCCGATTCCCAATTCTAACTTCTAACTTCTAACTTCTAACTTCTAACTTCTAACTTCCCTACTCCCTACTCCCTACTCCCTACTCCCTACTCCCTTTTCCCTAAAATGCGATCGCTAAAATAGAGACGATACAAATTAGATATCAAACTACAATCATTGCCATAGCGTTGCACCAGACCCATACTTTCCAACTTGCGAGTGATAGTAGCATCCAGGCGCACCGGTTTAGTTGTACTAACTAATAATTTAACAGCCTCCAGCAATTCCGGATGCTCTTGAATACTAGTTAAGAGTTGACGGAGATGACTGCCATAAATTCCCGCTTCTGTGGGGGCATTAGCCAAAAGGGTATCCAGTGTGTTGTCTGCTGCTTGGTGATTTTTGAGATAATCAAAGGCTTGGGACAATAAATCAGGATGTCCCCCCACCATTGCCATCAGTTGCGTTACTGAATCCCCAGACAAATTCAAGCCATAAGCCTGGGCAAAGCTCGTAACCTGCTGCTCAGTAAACTCTAGTAAATCTATCTGTAATCCCACATTAAACGGCGATTGATCGGTAGGTAAGGTAACGTAAACTTCCGTGGCATAAACCACAATCAACCGTAGTTTTTTCCAAATCTCTTTACTCTTAGCATCTTCATGCCAACTACGCAGCAACGTCAGAAACCCTTCAGCAATCTCTTGATGAGAAAAGACTTGCTCTACTTCATCCAAACACAAAACTACCGGACTATCTAAAGACTTTAATAAATACTGCTCTAAGTATCGTTTGCAGTTTACCTTGCTGGGTAAACGCTTTTTCCAATAACTGTCTAACTGATCCGACAATCCTAAGTTGTCAGACAGTCGTACACAAAACGATTGTAAAAAGCTATCCAAATTAGTGAAAGGTAGCTCATTCATATTTAAATAAACCTGAGCATAACTCTGTTTTTCACCATGGGCGATAATCTGCTGAATCAGTAAGGTTTTGCCCATTCGTTTCGGTGCTTTAATCCGAATTAACGCTCCCGGTTTAACAATTTCCTGATAACAACGAGCCTCAACAGGTGGGCGCTCAATATATATCTCTTGAGTTGCTCTAGAGGATAACCCGCACTCGTTTAATACTTGATCAGCCACTAACTCTGGCTTATAGGTATTAACGATTTCCACTAACTCACAACGACAATTATAACCGTTAGCTTCAATATTAAAGTTTTCATAAATTTTAGAAATATGCTTTCTTACGGTAGATGGATCATTGACCTTTAGCACCTTGTCTCTGATTGCTTCATCTGTCTTGCCACCAACCACCGCCTCCAACACTTGTCGTCTTCTCCAGGGCATGGTGTTGAATTTTTCCTCGAAGGCTTCTTTACTAATCATAAGCGATCGCTTTTGTAAATGTTCGTAGGGTGCGTTAGGGACTGGGGAGCCATTATTGTATTGGTAGCCAGTGTTAGGACAATCCGTCCCGTAACGCACCACCGTGTCAAACAGTAAAAATGTGCCGTAGGTAGTACTATAGTTAGTTTAGAGTATTATTTATTAGTTGAGCGAGATTGAGACAAGAAGTTCACAAATTTTGTTTATCTGTGAAAAAATAATCACAACGATCGTCTTAGAGCTTCACCCATCTGAAGTGCCATGAAGTCACCTGAAGTTTTTTCCACACTGAATGCATCTCATTTTTGCTATTTGACTCGGTGGTGCGTTACGGGGCGGACTGTTTCAACCAGAAAGAGGCGGAAAATCAGGGCTAGCCCGCCCCTAACGCACCCTACGCAACACATACTAATAAAAAAAAATCGGTCAAAGTTTGGTTAACCAATGCTTGACCGAATTCTAATATATAAACCACTACACATAAAGCTTAGCTTATCAGCTTAAGCGCTACGCGCACGCTACGCGAACAGCTTATCAGCTATCAGTTTATGGGTTAGGTCACAGGCTATAGGATGCATATCAATTTTGTTAATCCCTGATTCAGATCCCCCATTATCCCCCTTAATAAGGGGGACTTTTCAATCTAATTCCCCCCTTTTTTAAGGGGGGTTAGGGGGGATCTATGTACCTAATTACAAAGTTGAGATGCTCCCCAGCCTAGAAGCCTGTGCCACAACACTGACTACTTACCATTTACCTCAGCAACTGATTCAAAACAACAACATCCTAACTCAGTAAACTAACCTCCACAAAACAAGTTTAAATCATGGTCGCCAGGGGGTCAAAACCCTGGCAAATTACTATCCTAGTCTACGTAAAAATAGCGAATCAAAAAAGTCATAATCTCATCAGGCTTCCCCGTAGGTTCCGGAGTGCTCCACTCGTTGGGATAGGCGTATTTAAGGCCATAAAGGGCAATAATTGTCTTCCAAACTTTTTCAGGAGAACCGGTCAAGATCAGCTTGACTTTCTTAGGTTTGCGACCAGGGTTTTCTGGGGTGTTCTTGTCATCGGAGTTAGGTGGAATGTTCTTGGTCATGAATCGTGACTCCTGTAAATGGCTTATATTATTAATATATTTATAAATTAATATATTGTCAAGGAATTTAGAATTTTTTTTATTATTAAATATGGAGATGATGGTAAGATAAACTAGTTTTTATTTGTCTATTTTTTTGGTATAATTAATCTAATAATTAAGCTTAAGCGCTACGCGCACGCTACTATTGCCTATTGCCTATTGCCTGCTCCCTACTCCCTACTCCCTACTCCCTACTCCCTAAAATCGAAGACTTTATACTTAAACTAATTGAAAACTGCTGTAATGAAACAAACCCACTATCTAACCACAACCGTTCAACAAGGCAACCGCCTTGAGATTTCCCTTCCAAATTTACCGGTAGGAGAAACCATAGAAGTTATTTTAATCGTACCTGAAATCGCACAAAATCATTCAATGGAACGCCAAGCTTTTCAACAACTTACCCTAGAAGAACGTCGTCGCATTTTAGCCCAACAAGCAGAAGCCATGAAAGACTATTATCAAGAAAATCAAGAATGGAAAGATTGGATAAATTTTGATAACGAGTAAATCTATATTTTTTAATTCGGTTAGTATAGATTACTGGGTTTTAGGGAACAGGGAACAGGGAATAGGGAATAGGGAATAGAAAAAAAAATCTGTGTATCTGATAGGTAAGCATTCAGTATTCAGCTTTTGAAGAATACCTGTTTTATTCAAAAGTTCCGTAGCTTCCCCATAGCGCATTAGCTGATATAGCAGTCGAAGCAAAACTTAATCGTAAGGTGGGCAGTAATAATACCAATTCCAAAGCTTACCATCGGGATGATACTTACTGCCCACCCTACATCTACTACTCTGTTTTTTTGATAAAATTAATCGTAAGGTGGGCAGTAATAATACCAATTCCAAAGCTTACCATCGGGATGATACTTACTGCCCACCCTACATCTTTTTCCCTATTCCCTATTCCCTACTCCCTACTCCCTACTCCCTACTCCCTATTCCCTTTGCTAAAGGTGGGCAGTAATAATACCAATTCCAAAGCTTACCATCGGGATGATACTTACTGCCCACCCTACATCTTTTTCCCTATTCCCTATTCCCTACTCCCTACTCCCTACTCCCTACTCCCTATTCCCTTTGCTAAAGGTGGGCAGTAATAATACCAATTCCAAAGCTTACCATCGGGATGATACTTACTGCCCACCCTACATCTTTTTCCCTGTTCCCTATTCCCTATTCCCTACTCCCTACTCCCTACTCCCTACTCCCTACTCCCTACTTCAAATAGCAATCCTCAGCTCGCTTTTAGTTGCAACTGGTGCATATGATCAAACAACTTCCAGCAATACTCCTCAGATATCCCACAGGTAACAGCACCCCGAAGTACCACATCGAAATACCAATCATTAGGAGCCATTTCCCGGTCTAACTTATTCACCACCACATAAGTCCGAACGCCCTGATACAACTTATTTTGACAGTGGACATTTACCATTTCCTGTCGGTAGAGACCGCGAGGCACACCTTCCCGCAGATCCAAAGCTTCACTCACCCGCCAAGGTAAATGATACAACACTCCTTCAACCCTTGAGCCAGGAGTTTTCACCACATCCAGCGTGCCACAATTACGACTTGGAGATTTGTTGTAAAAACCAATATGATAATCCTTAAGGGTAGCAGTACCAATCACAAAATTATGGGTATCTTCCCCAAGCGATCGCTTTAAATCTACTGGACACATACAAGAGCCATAAGCAAAATAGTAAAAGCCTGACTCTGTGTGAAGTTGGTGTTTTCTGTGAGTGTTTAGCTGGGCAGCTGACATACGCAATCCTAATTCCTAACTTATATCTGAATCTTGGCAAATAAAACCTTATTCTATCGAACAGTCGAGTAGTGGGGAGTGTCAAAAAAAACATTTCAGCAAAAAGAAATCCCACCGTTTCAAGCAGTGGGACAATTATTGAAAGGCAAACTATGGAGAGGTTTACCCTTTAGATATTAGATATAGCGTTTCTAGGAATTATGAGGTACACTTATCAAGTTCAAAGTCCCCCTTGATAAGGGAAACGGGGGATCTCTTTGTACCTCACCAAATTGCAAACCGCTATATTGATTCCATACCAATTTGAGATCAGACCCCTGCTCGAGAACCTATCGATAACTCAGGATCATTACCCAACTTCCCGTTCTGCATTGCTGAATACAGTCGGTTAAGCGCATTCACATACGCCTGTGCTGAAGCCACAATAATATCCGTACTGGCAGCATAACCCGAATAGACCCGTTCATTGTGCTGCAAACGAATAGTCACTTCCCCAAGAGCATCAATTCCTCCCGTTACCGATTGCACCGAAAACTCAATCAGTTTATTAGGCAATTTCACCACCCGATTCACCACCCGATTAATGGCCTTGTACACCGCATCCACCGGACCAGTACCAATAGCAGCATCACTAAGTTCTTTACCTGTAGGTGTTCGCAGCGTAATCGTAGCCGTAGGACTACCATGATCCCCACAGGAAACCTGCACCAACTCTAAGTGAAACACTTCCGGTGCCTGGTAAACTTCATCATTAACAATAGCTTCTAAATCCCAATCCGTAATCTCCTTCTTCTTATCCGCCACCTCTTTAAACCGAACAAACGCCTTATTCAAGTCATTGTCCGACAAATCATAGCCCAACTCCTTGAGGCGAGAACGGAAAGCATTGCGACCGGATAGTTTACCCAGTACAATTTGATTTTCCTTTAACCCAATCGACTCCGCATCCATAATTTCATAGGTCAGCTTGTGCTTAAGGACCCCATCCTGGTGAATACCAGACTCATGAGCAAAAGCATTCGAGCCCACGATCGCCTTATTCGGTTGTACCAACATCCCCGTAAGACTCGAAACCAGGCGGGATGTCTTGTAAATCTGACGAGTATCAATAATGCTTAGGGGTTCCTTCGACTCTGGGGGGCGTCCGAAGAAAGGATTAAAATACTGACGGCGGACATGTAATGCCATTACCAACTCTTCCAAAGCCGCATTACCAGCCCGTTCTCCAATACCATTAATCGTGCATTCCAATTGCCTGGCTCCATTTTTCACTGCTTCCAGGAAGTTAGCCACTGCCAGACCTAAATCATTATGACCATGGACAGAAATAATTGCCCGGTCAATATTGGGAACATTTTCCTTAATCCCACGAATCAAGCCACCAAATTCGCTTGGGGTAGTGTAACCTACAGTATCAGGAATATTAACCGTAGTCGCCCCCGCATCGATTACCCGTTCCAGGACTTCGTAGAGATACTCGGGATCGCTGCGCCCTGCATCCTCCGGGGAAAATTCCACATCATCCACAAAAGACTTCGCATAAGCCACCATTTCTGGCGCAATCTCTAACACTTCCTTTCTAGTCTTCTTCAGTTTGTACTCCAGATGAATATCCGAAGTGGCAATGAAAGTGTGAATACGGGCATTAGCTGCCGGTTTGAGGGCATTCGCTGCCGCTTTGATATCATCACGACTTGCCCGTGCTAGACCACAAATAGTTGGTCCAGATTCTATGCCCACAGCTTCAGAAATTTTTTGCACCGCCTCAAAATCCCCAGGACTAGCGTAGGGAAAGCCTGCTTCAATCACATCAACTCTCAATCGTGCCAGTTGGTGAGCAATAATCAGCTTCTCATCCACATTGAGGGTTGCTCCAGGAGATTGTTCCCCATCCCGGAGGGTAGTGTCGAAAATGATAATGCGCTCTGATTGAGGTTGCTGGTTCATAACTAACTCGATTGGTTGATAGTCAGTGATTTGAAGGAAACGGTCGTCAGCCAACTAGACAGAAAGTTTGCTTTGTTTATAATTATAACTATGAATCAATTTTTTCAATTTGATCACGGACATCATTTAGATCAATATAACGGTCAGTGGCATTCCTCAGTTCCCTAGCAATCATCCCTTCTGTGGAAACCACCGTAATATGGGTATTTTTAGAGCGGAGTAATTCAATGGCTCTTTCAAAATCCCCATCTCCACTAAACAAGATCACTTTGTCATACTGTTCGACTGTATTAAACATATCCACAACAATTTCTATATCTAAATTAGCCTTTTGTGAATAGCGACCCGAGTTATCATCATAATATTCCTTTAAAATTTTAGTACGAACCGTGTATCCTAGACTAATTAGAGCATCTCGGAACCCCCGCTGGTCTTGAGGATCTTTGAGTCCTGTGTACCAAAATGCATTAACTAGAGTAATACCAGGCTCATTTTTAAAATAGTCCAAAACTCGCCTAGGATCAAAAAACCACCCATTCTTTTGTTGGGCGTAAAACATATTATTGCCGTCTACAAAAATAGACATACGTTTAAGTGGACAATGCATATTTACTTAAACCTAACAATTTTCTATATAATCTTTAATATAATTTTTTATTCTAGCAGTTTTTAGATAGTAAATTAGTAATTAGTGCTAAGACTTAACTAGTTACTGGTAATTAGTGATGTGATTACTACTGATAGAGATGACTTATATGTACTTACCTAGTGAAAGAGTAAGCAATAGGGGGATAATTTCCTGATTTTGAGGATAGGATGCCAAATTTACCCTCCTCTGTCTTGGTGCGCGTTATAGCAGAAGTCAGAAGTCAGAAGTCAGAAGTCAGAAGTCAGAAGTCAGAAGTCAAACTCTTGCGCTTACTTAGGTTTGAGACTTTTGTCATGTCCGCGCCTGCCCTGGCGACTGCTATACCATGGCGAGGTTCAGGCAGCGCCTTGTCGCACCGCTTCAGTTAAGTCCTAGGGAGAAGGGTAGCAACTCAGATCGAAACAATTAGGAGTATCAAAGTAGTGGTAGTTTAACGGGACTGGCAAGCTTTTGGGCAAGCAACACACCTAAGCTATTGCTTGCTTTGGGTAGTGCCACAGTTTCTCAAAGCAAGCAACGTCAACCGGTGGGTAAAATTATAGATAAGAGCACCAGTCACTCCAACTCCCAGCATAAAGCTTGCCAGTATTAATTCCTGCCAATGCCAGGGAGAAGAGATTTACACAAGCGGTTACACCAGAACCACAATAAACCTGAATTTCTTGTTTGTTCTCCAGCTCAGTCCAGCGCTCTTGTTGGGATGCTAATGGTTGCAAATAACCATTGCTGTCCGTCACACCATGCCAAGGGTAGTTTAGTGCACCGGGAATGTGACCGGCAACAGGGTCAATCGGTTCTCGTTTACCTAAATAGCGATCGCTTTCCCTAGAGTCTACCAACGCCACCTCTGGCAGATCTTTACGTACTTTCACAGTATTAATATCCACTACCAAATCAGAGCGCAACTGCTCTACAAATATGCCTGGTTTTGTGGTAGGCTCTTGATCAGATACTGGATACCCTTGGGAATGCCATCCTGTCCAACCCCCATCCAGCAACGCCACTTGGTCGTGTCCCAAGTAGCGCAGCAGCCACCACAAGCGGGCTGCAAAAGCAGAACGGGAATCATCATAGGCAATCACTAGGGTTTTTCGGAAATTAACACCAATCGCTGCTAATTTCTGGGCTAACTTCCCAGGTTCAGGCAAAGGATGACGACCGCCATGACGCTCTACTGGTCTCGAAAGGTCCTTATTCAAATCGAGATAGTGAGCGCCCGGGATATGGCTAACTTTATACTGTTCATAGCCCAGGTTTGGATCAGATAGAGCAAAACGGCAATCGACAATTACGATGTGGGGATCATCAAGATGATCACTCAGATACTGACCAGAAACTATAAAAGCTTGTTCCGTCATGTGACATCACGGATTATAAATTTTAGTATTGATTTAGGACAAATAAGCTTTAGCGATATCAAGTGAGTCCAAGGATTTACGCTCCTAGGACTCTCTTCAAACAAAACAAATTAACGTTTGCTTGTTTGGTTGAGATATAAGTTGGTAGTGCTTCCTTTAGAGGGATGAAAACCCCCAGCCATCCGCTGTCAGATTTTCATCCCTGTTTATCCCGCTGTTTGCGGCGGCGATCGCGCCACTCAGCAGCAGTTAGATAAATGATTCCTCCGCTGACCACCACTAATAATCCAGCGGCAGCAAAGAACAACATAGTGATTACGGGATTTTCCACGATACTGTTAAAACCCGTTACGACCCCAGACAACCATTGAGATTGACCAAGTGAACAAAACCAGTACAGAAACCCAGCCTAGTGTCAGAATATCCATAGCAATATATAAAAAAATTACTCAATAACTCCAAATCTTATAATAGTTCAATTTGACACAGCCACCTCCTACAGAAGTGGAATTCATTTGGGAATTATCTAGTTATGGGGTTAACCCCCCGGTCTTTCAGCAAAGCTGATCATCCAGAGTCTGGCTAGGTTTCAGGTCAAGAGTATTTTACCTGGACAGGGGGATAGTGTGACACTTACTAAACTGTCCACAGATTCCTTCAAGAAAACTTGTGATGATCACCTGATCCTGAGATTCGACCTTATGGCAATGTTTGTCACAATTTTGTATTATGTTGTAATATATAAAAAAAATAAATAATTATTGTTATGCCTTACGAAAAACTAGACATCTCCACCCCAAAACCGGTGCTGTCTTGGGCGAATCACTCCCTAGCTGCTCAGGAAACCCAAATGGCGAAAAATGTTGCGTCTCTGCCATTTGTGTTTAAGCACGTCGCATTAATGCCAGACGTTCACCTAGGTAAAGGCTCATTAGTTGGCTCTGTAATTGCCACCAAAGATGCCATCCTGCCAGCAGCTGTCGGGGTAGATATTGGTTGTTTTACAGGTGATACCCTCGTTCCCTTGGCTGATGGCAAATCCTACTCACTCCAAGCACTAGCCAGCAGTCAGCGAGAAATTATTGTCTACTCCTGCACACAAACCGGAAAAATCGTCCCGGCTAAGGCTACAGCCAAATTAACCCGCCGTAACCAACTACTCTTAAAGGTCGTTCTCGACAACTCAGAAGAAATTAAATGTACTCCCGATCATCGATTCATGCTCAGGGATGGTAGTTACCGGGAAGCCCGTGACCTCAAACCAGGGACATCCTTGATGCCTTTCTACTCCCAAATCGATAAAGATGGTTACACCTTAATCCAGCAACCCTATTCTGGAAGATGGCAAAAGGCAGATGAGATTATCTCTGCCACTGATATCCCTACCACTGATATCCCTGCCACTGAATGGTTAGAATCTCAATTGTCAGGAAGAGTACCATCTTTTCCAGGTCATAGAACAGTCATTGACCACCATATTGATCACCATATTGATCACCATAACCTTGCTCCTGCCGAGCATCCAAGCTCAAATCTGGTAGGGGGGGCAAATCACAAAGTCGTCAAGATCTTACCACTTCAGGAAAGACAAGATGTCTACTGCCTAACTGTGCCAGAGTATCACAACTTTGCCCTGACCGCTGGTGTGTTTGTTCACAACTGTGGCATGTCTGCCATCAAAACCCCTTTTGTGGCAGAGCAATTGGAGGGCAAGCTCAAGAAGATTCGCTTGGAGATTGAAGCAGCTATTCCCGTTGGCTTTAATGAAAACAAAGATATCGAAAAACCAGTAGTAAACTGGCAAGGCTGGCGTGACTTTAAGGAGCTTCATCCAGGTGTGCAACGGCTAGATGGAAAATCCATGAAACAGCTGGGTTCCCTTGGTGGTGGCAATCATTTCATTGAATTGTGTCTTGATACCGAAAACCAAGTGTGGCTGATGCTACACTCCGGTTCACGGCATATTGGTAATCAGCTAGGTGACATACTCCCACACTGACAAGCGCGGTTCAGTGTGGGCTTCTTACCAACTCCAGCTATTGCTTAGGATACTCGGTAAGCTTTATTAACGATACGGGATGCCCCTCCGCACCGGAACAATACAAAAAGTTCTATTTTTAAACACGCAGGTG
>NZ_JAAHHZ010000510.1:0-3469 GCF_010672005.1 Moorena sp. SIO4A5
CTTCAGATTCATCAAGCCGGTCTTGCGTATAGACGAGACAACAGTTCTGGCAACCAAGATGACTGGACTTAAGACTTCTTTGCTGAAGTCGCGAATAGGGAGTAGGGAGTAGGGAGTAGGGAGTAGGGAGTAGGGAGTAGGGAGTAGCAGTATCAAAAAGCTTCTTTTGCAAGAGGGTCTTTAGTTCTTTATAGAGTTTTTCATGGCTATGAGGTGAACAGGATTTTTTCCCTGTTCCGAGATCCACTGTTCCGAGATCCGCTGTTCCCTTTTCCCTTTACTAAATTCATTTCATTTAACCGATTTCCTAGGGGCTGGGGGTAAAAGCTTAAACATCTGTTTTTCTTGATTCGGTTGAAGCTTCTGATCAGCTGGAGCTATTGGATCGATCTGAGGTGGATCGATCTTAGGGGGGGACTTAGGGATGGAAACGGTTTTAGCAGGATCATTAGACGAGGCGGTGTCTATAGCAGTATTGAGAGCTTCCAGTTGTTGAGATATCAAAGCCTGCTGTTGCAGCTGCTCGGTAGAAGACACTAAGCCGCTGAGTCCATTAACTAAATCCTTGACATTGCGGCGAAAAGCTGGATCCCCAGTCAGATCATCTAGGTCAGCGGTAATCTTTTGGGCATTTTCAAAGGTAACTCGTGCTGAGTCTAGGGTTTGTTGTAATACCAGTAAATTAGTAGGACTGTTGAGAGTATTGGAAACATTACGTAAGTTAGCAGATGCTTGGGCAGCATTAGCCGATAGGTTTTCTAAGTTCCGCAGCATCTGTGATACATCCGTTTGATAAACCGCTGAGTTAACCTGATTCGCGGTAATAGTTAAGTTGCTGGTCAATACACGCAGATCTTGACTGGCCTGAGAGATGCTATCCAAGGTGGTCACCAAATTTCCCCG
This sequence comes from Moorena sp. SIO4A5, assembly GCF_010672005.1. Lineage (NCBI taxonomy): Bacteria > Bacillati > Cyanobacteriota > Cyanophyceae > Coleofasciculales > Coleofasciculaceae > Moorena > Moorena sp. SIO4A5. The sequence goes on from NZ_JAAHHZ010000510.1 coordinate 904, forward strand.
ATTGCTGACCAATAGTTGATTGGCAGAGGTAATCAACTGATTTAGTTCCCTTGCCGTTTGGCTGTATTGCTCAGACGTACTAGAAATGCTACTGGTTGCCAACCCAATTAGACTAGATGTTTGATTGGCAGCACTGGTCACAGCATTCGTTGCGTTGGACAAGCCTGCTACCTCTTGCCGCACTATCCGGGACAACTGGGTCATCTCTTTGCTAAGTTCTGACACGTCTCTGGCGGCATTGGAGGCATTTTCCGCAAGACTATTGATTTTGTCAAAAAAGGCTGGATCACCGAAGAGTTCAGCAATGCGATTTCCGTTCCGTAGGAGGTCAGCAAAGGTGGAACCCACATCACCATTAATCTGATCTTCTTCACAAATAACTAGGGAAGAATTACATTGTGCTCCGAAGGGTGTAAGACTTTGAGCAGTGGCAGGTAATTGTCCTATAGGCATGATATCCACATTGGTAGCACCAATTAAACCCGATTGATTAGCTTCAACCTGGACTTTGCGGGGGATTAACAATCCAGGGTCATCAATTTCAACGGTGACATTGACCCCATTAGTACCGGGTTCAATGTTAGTGATTCTCCCAACTTGGACACCGCGATAGCTAACTGATGCCCCCACTTGCATCCCAGCAGCGTTGCCAAAATTGACAATAAATTTATAGCTCTTTCGACCGAAGCTAATCCCACTAATCCATACAACAAGTCCACCGAAAACAGCAAGTCCTGCTACTATCAATAAGCCAACGGAGCCTTCTCGAATCGTCCGCGATCGCATAGTTTAACCTTTTTTACCGTTTCCCCTCACATTTACTATGATGCTTCACCAACCACTGACATCCAAATTTGAACCCACTTGAGCTAGTTTCGAGTAGTCCATTGGGTCAGATAGATGAGGTAAAATCCCCAAAACCTTAACATTGGTTAGACTCTCGATTAAGCTAATCGGAGCCAACTGATTAATTTCTTCGGAGGTACGAGATTGGACGCAATTGAGGACAATGCCTTTGAGGTCAACTCGTGATGAGCGTGCCAGAGCAACATTAGCAACCACTTGTGCGATCGCTCCTAATTCTACCGGCGCAACCAATACCGTTGGCAAGCGCCAATCCCTTGCCAAATCTGCCACAATCAGTTCATGAGTCACCGGTGAACCTAGTCCTCCCAAAGCTTCCACCAATACCACATCCCGCTGACTGCGCAGAGTATTGAAGCCTTGCCAGACCTTTTCGAGGTCAACCTCTCGTCCTTCTAGATCTGCAGCAACTGGTGGTGCTGCAGGGGTTTTAAACTCCACGGGTGTGATCTCCTCCAGGGTTTGACCCAAGTCAAATAGTTGGTGGTAAATTTCGCGATCGCCAATTCCGGTTTGAATCGGCTTGAATATCCCCAGACTCTCTTGAGGACGGTAAGTCTGCCAATAAGCAGCGATCACAGAAGTCAAAACCGTTTTTCCGATCTCTGTATTGGTACCAGTAATTAGTAATACGTTCAAGATTGAGTCACTCTCAGTCAGTAAGGCTAATATCTACAGCAAAGTTTCTTTCCTGTTTAGCAATTACATCTACTATATACTCACCAGCAATAGGCAGCTTACCTTGCCACCGTTGCACCCCTGAAGCCTTTTCCACTAACTTCCCATTGGGATAGCGGATAGTTAAAGCCACATCACTTTCAATCACCTCTAGCTTCAATTGCTGACCCTGTTTAGCCTTCACCAAGTAGCGCTGAATCTTCTGGGGGCTAGTCCGACCGAACAGCCGCAAACCCTTAGTTCCCTGCAACAAATTGACCCGTTTTATCTCATACTCAGCAGTTGGTTTAGGTAATGGTTTCGGCTTCGGTGCTTCTGTTAACCTTAATCCTAGCTGATAATCGCTATCCGACAGACCCTTAACTGGACTTAGTTGAATCGTGTAGTTGCCAGTGAAAAGAAATTTCCCTTCCCATTGTCGCACCCGCTGAGCTCGATTGTCCACTGGTTTTCCGTCCGGGCCAAGCACAGTCATCAAAACCCCTTCATCACTGAGATATGCCTTGAGGGTTTGGTCTTGTTTACCCTGGATAATGTAGTTAATCGTGTGATTAGCCTTTAAATTGCTGGATTTAGAAAGGGTTTTACCAGCAGAAAGCCCTAGACGCTGACTGTAGATTTGAGGCTTACTCGGAGTTGGACTAGCACTAGGGCTAGGACTAGGACTAGGACTAGGACTAGGACTTACAGACACTTTAGGACTTGGGGATTTCGCAGTGTCCTGCTGATTAACATTGCCCACCCAGACCCAAGAGCCTATCCCTGCCAGCACTGCTAGTCCTGTAGCTATCCCAAGCAGCGGCCAAGGACTATTCCAAATAGAGTTACCCCTGGCTTGAGACATTACCGGTTCACTCGGTTCTCCACCTCTAGCACCCCTGGGTGTTCTAGCTTGAGCCGATGCCACCGTTGTGCCTCGTAAATGCTTGGGCTTTGGCAGTTGCGGAGTTAACCCAGAAGCTTGAAAGGCATACAAGACTTCCCTAGCGGATTGGTAGCGATCGCTTGGTTGATCACTAAGCAA
>NZ_JAAHHZ010000511.1:0-3468 GCF_010672005.1 Moorena sp. SIO4A5
TGATAGCTGATAAGTACCTGGACAAAAATAAACCTAACTGTATTAATTTGTGTAAAGTTGCCAAAAGTCCCTCTGCTCCCTGCTCCGAAGTCCCTGCTCCCTATTTAAAGAGTTAATTTTAGTTTTGTCCGACTACTTAGCTGATAGCACCTCAAGCAGCGTGCGCGTAGCGCATTAGCTGATAGCACCTCAAGCAGCGTGCGCGTAGCGCATTAGCTGATAGCTGACCGCTGACCGCTGATAGGGCGATCGCTGATAGGGCGATCGCCTCTTGTCGGGTGGGCAAATAGACATGATTCCTAATTAAATTGCCAAACTATCATAATTTGCACACCCTACCCTACCGAATGCGATCGCGTAGCGTGGCCCTATAGTTTAAAATAAGGGAAAAACCACTTAAATCAATTGGAGAAACCCCTTGGCAGCCCTTACCGACATTGGCTTGCCTGATCAGTACTGATGCCAATAGTAATCGTCCAGTCATTGCAGGAACTCGAACCTCTGTGCGCCGAATTGCTGGCCTATATAATCAAGGTAACAACGCGCTATGAAATAGCGAGACGATTACATCACCTAACAATCACTCAAATTTATGCCGCATTAACTTATTATCATGCTAACCGTCAGGAAATAGACGAAGATATCGCAGCCGAACAAACCGCCTATGAAGAACTGGCCAAACAACATTATCAGGCAACCAAACCCTAAACATGACACAGATTCGCCTTTATTTAGATGAAGATACCATGGATAGCGATCTGCATATCGGCCTTGCGTCTTCGCAACGTGAATGTTGTCTCGACAGGGGAAGCTCAAATGTAAGTATTCAGCTGTCAGCGAACAGCGATTAGCGCTACTTGAGATGCTACTTGAGGTGCTATCAGCTATTAGCTTATGGGCTATGGGCACGCTACTTTACGAATAGCTTTTGAATACAATAAGCTGGGAGCATGTCAAATTCGTAGAACAAATGTACTAAAATAACTCATGTACGCTATTAAAACCCTGAAAACACTGTAGTTCAAGCGTTCTCACCAAATTGACCGGCTCCCCATGCTCCCCCTATTACCTATTCCCCATTCCCCATTCCCCATTCCCCATTCCCCATTCCCCATTCCCCAGATAAGCGTACTAATGTTTCTGCATAAGTGACATGCTCCCGGTTAAATCCGCTATAATAGGAAGATAAAATAGGAATATCAAAGGCGCTAGATGCTGCCAATAGAGGTTCGGGAAAAAAGTCCTCGATTCGTACCTGGGCAAAATATCTATATAACTTTTCACCAATCCAACTCCCAAAAAACAGGTGAACATGAAAGATGCTGACTTGGTGAACTACACTCTGAGCTGTACACCCCTAAAAAACATTAACCAATAGTGCTGCTCACTGCTATATTCTGCTCGGCGCAACGAGCAGGACGGCTTGAGCTACCTTGTGGAAACTGGGAATTTTTGTTTTGGGTAAGCCTTCGATTCCCGGCAGAGCATAAAACCACTGGGAACTTCTTTAGTAGCTTCACAAGTCATTACTTTTGCCTCTACTAATCAACCGCTACAACTATAGATTAATGCGATCTCCCAATCAAGCTTTTTAAGGTTTTTTTTAGATTACACCCCTTATGAGGCCAAAAAGTTAAGGCAGAATAGATTTTGTCAAGGTATTGTTAATTAATCTTTACCTTACCTTCAATCTCTTTAGGTGCGCTTTCCGTGATGGCGAGGGATTGCTCGCCATCACGGGTCGCACCTGCTGTGATTGGCATTGACGATTTATACCCTTTGAGGACAGATGATTGAATGACTTGTGTTTGGGGAGCGGGTATCTGGCGATCGCCTTGCCAAGAAACACGATCGCCAAAACTAGGAAAATCTCAAAAGCATGAATTAGCAACCACTTTTACAACCAGTAACATTTTGTAACTAAGCCATTGACAAATGATACACAACCTTAACTTGTGACGAATGGGTGTATAGAGAAGGAGAGGGAGCAGGTCAAAGTTGCAGAACAGATGAACTATGTAGCATCAGAGCAAGGTTAAAAGACTAGTAGTTGAGTCCCCGTTTTTGATAACGATACTTAGCCACAATCGGATAAACTACATTACGGAGCCGGTTGAGAGCTCCCACAGGACGATGAACTACTAAGCCATTCCACGGGGAAAATCGTAGGTTTTCAGCAGAGTCGTATTGTTTGTCAAAATCGATGATCTGATGCTTGACGGTGAGGCGACCAACGGTAAAAAATGGTGATTTCTTCTCACTCCAACGAATTGTGACATCATCGATGGACATTTTCGGGTTGGTTTGGAATTGGATACCAAAGTCCCAGCAATAAAGAGCATCGGTTTTTGATAGTTGTTCGATCAGCTCATCTCGATAGTAATTGTCCGGTTTACTTTCATCCAATCCCAGAGCCTTGGCGCGATTGATGAAGGGAAGTTTAGGAATACCTGGTCGGGACTGATATCGCATGCTTTGATGGGGAGGCTGGCATGAAACAGGGGTAAACGCATATTTGATCACAGCGGGATACTCAACAGGAACTAGGCCCGGTTGAGACTGATCAAAATCTGATTTGAGTCCAAGGGCATAAGCAGAACCACTCCAATACCGTTCCGTTAATAAACTCTTTGGGGTTCGAGCTGTTACTTTAGCTAGGGCTAGCAATTGCCTGGGATGAGTCCTGAGCCACTTTTGGGCAGCTTTTTCTGACTCAACTATGGAGCCAAAAAATTCATAATAATATTTGATGGTTTTGATAAAAAAGATCTTGGCATTTTGAACAATAATATCTTGAGTGTTTGGTTCGTAGCTTTGTTCTAGGCTTTCTCCTTCAACACCAATCACTTTCACAGACATTGAGCGTGTGTCTTCGACATAGTCGTTTTCAACATTTGTTCGCCCATTGGCAAATCGCAGCTGAACAGGATATTGTTTCGGTTTCGCAAAAAGTCCTTGCTTGAGGGAAATCCCATTGAGTTGCTTTTGAGTAAGCCGAGTTCGTTTCGCCAGTTCGCTCTTAATCTTCTGTTCATCAAAATCAAAAATTTCTAGGTTTCCCTCCACCGATGCGTGGGTTTTGGCATGGGTGTCTCGCAAAGCCCGTTCCTCATCCTTGTAAAGCTTATCCATCTGAATCCTGACTTGCTCTGCTACAAGGTTGTAATAGTTTTGTTCGTCCTTTTCGGGATATTCTGTAAATAGCTTCATGGTTATTTTTTTAGAGAAAAAAATCAGTAATTTGTGGTGATAAAAACTCCGTTAGTATAGCAGCAGATTTGATTCGGTTACTGTCAAATTAAGTGAGCAGATAGCTGGCGATTGAGACTCAAATTTTACTGAAATAAATGGTGATTTATCAATCAGAGAGCTGGAATTTTTACTTTAATTTTTCTTTGACAATACCCGATGCCTTGCTTACGGATTGTCAAATGTTACTTTATAGCTTTTATCCGGCTGTTGAGTATT
>NZ_JAAHHZ010000512.1:0-3462 GCF_010672005.1 Moorena sp. SIO4A5
ATGATTGCCCTTTTCCTTTCCTAATCAAACAGCATCAAACTTTCAGAATTCAGCCGTCAGCATTCAGCCGTCAGCCTAATGCTTAAAATAAACCTTAAACAGGAGAATTTAATAGTTCGAGATTTTATCCAATTGCCAGTCTGGATAAAAGTCTTTGGCCAAGGTCAATGGCCAATGGCTGAAAACTGATAGCTGTTCGCGTAGCGTGCGCGTAGCGCATAAACTGATATCTGACAGCTGAATGCTTACTTTTTCAGTTACAATTTTTATGTAACTATTAACCAATAATTATAAGTATTCAACCCAACTCGATATGATGGAAAGCACAGACTTGATCAATCAAAACCCAAGGTCGCCGATTCTCGTAAAAATGCCTGGAGAAGATGGGTCAACTGGGTCAACTATTGATCAAAGTATGCCCACAGAGGTAGCGATTGAGCATGGTGTGAATACCTTGGTTAATGACGTAGTGGATCAAGCCTTAGTGCAGGTTAAAAGTAACCAAGAACTGCAATTAGTGCGGGAAAAGGTTGCTACGGTGATGGGAGATACCCTTAAGGAAATAGCTGCTGAACACCCTCAATGTCAAAGCCCACTGGCAACAGGTGTTAGCCCAATGAATAATAATAATACTAATACTAATAATAGTGCAGTTGAGTGTGGTATCAGTGGGGCAAAGCAAGTTCAAGAGCTAGGCTTTACTGAGTTTACTGCTGGGCTGATCAACAGTGCATTCGACGCTATCATGGGTGCAACTATCAAGCAGATGGAAGCCTATCGGGAACTTGTAGCCAATCTCGCTAAAACTCTGGCTCAGTTCCAGGCTGAGAATGTCTCTGATGCCCAAATTACTGACCATCTTGTCCAACACTACCCTGATGGTCAGGGAGGTACAGTTGTGCGTCCCAACTATACCTTTAAAACTATCCCTGCTAACCCCAACACTGGTACTCAAGAAAAGCCAGCCAATCACCTCTTAAGGGAAGTAGCTCAAGCTCTAGAAGCTGAAACCATTAATCTTACAAATCCTCTGACACTTACCATCCAAGAGAATCAGGAGAGATTCTTCACTAGCCAAGTCCAAGAGATTCGCTCGAAAATTGGTGAGTTACTAGCGACTAATATGATAGAGCATCTGCGGGCAATAGCACGGGAAGGAATGGCACGGATTGTAGTAACTGATGGGGAAATTGTCTCGAAGCTCACCTTCAATGTGACTGCTACTGAAGAACAAACAACAGGAAAAAACCAGTATCAGTATCAAGAAACCAACCCTTACATCAGAGGTCGTGCGGTAGCAGGATCGGGTAACGTTTCTGCTGGTACTAGTCACAATAAACTCACGGTTAAGCCAGTGAATGAGAGTTCATTCGATGCAGTGACTATGAGTACAGACATCATTGGTCAGGTTAAGATTCGCTTTAGGACTGAAACATTTCCACCAGTGGACAGGAATGGATAATATCGAGTTCGGTTGACTACTGATCAATCTTGAATGTTCATTAATTAACAATTAACAATTATCCCTCTTTTCCGGATTTTTGCCTTGATTCGGATATAATCCGTCATGGTTTACCGAATATGCTGATTATACCTACTTCCACTCAAGCACAGAATTTTGTACGCTTCACCACACTCCTTTTTACCTTTTGATTGACTTTATTTTCAAATTACTCATAATTCTCTCCAAAGTCACTGATAAGTTAATATAGCAGTTCTCAATCGGGTGAGGTACTTTCGTTATTGGTTAAGGAAGAAAATTTAGATGTACCTCACGCTTACTAGGAAACGCTATACATCACTATCTCAAGATTAAGCAGATCTCAGTAGAATTGCTGTATTGATAGATAACTAACAATGTTTAAACTATTTCGGTGTCATCAAGCCCAAACCTCCCCTAGCCAAACCCTTAACCGTTGGCAAGGAGAAGCTACTGTTAAAGTTGCCATACAACCCAATCAAAGCGGACGTGTACACTTCCGAGCCAGCTACTGGAATGCTAAATGTCCACAAGCCATCACTCTCAACCCTGGGGATATTGTTGAAGTAACTGGGATTGATAACATTACCCTGATTGTAGAACCTAGTTCTTTGAATTAAATCAGTGTATCAATACCGTAGAGTGTACTATTTCTAAAGTTTGCAAATCCCTTTCAAAACTTGGAGTATAACCATGGCGCGATCGCTTTCAAACAAGTTTAAAATCGGCATATATTGATAAGTTTGGGGATTACCCTGATGGATATAAACAAACTGATAAACCAGACCATTAGTGGCTAATCCCCAAACAAATTCTTGATGCTCTAGGCTGTTGAAAGCATAAGTCAGTAATTGCGGTAAACCTGTAGACATCTCCAATAATCTGTAATCAAGTCACAGCAATCAAACTAAGGGGGTCAATAACTGATTCAAAATTTAGCCATAGGAACCATTTCATCAGGTTTTGGAGTCTCATTATCCAAATTTGGAGTAAAATTATGAGTCATTACAATGTCAATTACTTGACCACATTCAGCCGATTCTATTATTTTTAAAATTAGAGAGCCAATGTCTTGATGCAGTCGCTCATGGGGGAAACCCCCAAGACCGCGCTGCATCGCTTCTTAATCTTACTAAGCCACAAACAGTTAATATTACCGATTCATAACGCTTTTTAGTTAAACGAAATCTTTCTTGAATAATTTTAACTATTTTCACTCTTCTGATCAAATGCTCTACGAAAATTCGCGATTTTGATAAAAGTTTATTATCGGCTTTCTGTGAATCAGTTAATTCTCCATTTTTAGGTTTCTTAGACGGAGTAGTTATTTGCGCTTCTCCTACATAAGCTTTATCTCCACTAAAAAATTGGTGTTCATCAAATTTATTTAAAGTTTGGCGACATATTTTAATGTCACTCATTGGCCCTGGTTTTCCCACAACTACATCAAGAATTTCTTGTCCTTTTGGTAAAACCACAAACTGACTTTTAAAAGTATGTCTTTTTTGTTTACCTGAATAATAGTTCTTTTGGGTTTGGTAGTCTAAAGGTCTCTCGATGACTTGCTCTGAACTATCTACTATCAATTCATAGTTGGTTAATTCTTCCTTAATCTGTTCTACTTCTTCCGGGAACTTTTTTACTTGTTCTAACCGACTTGGTGGTAAGGCTTCTTGAAATATTTTTTGCCAATAATTAAATAAGTTATGAGCCGTTGACTCGCTTACTTTAAAAAGCAAACCTAAAAGTTGAAAACTTAAGTTATGCCTCAGATAAACTAACATCAAAATTAGTTGTTCTTCCTCAGATAATTTGGGATGATTACCACCTCCTGCTTTAATAAGTCTAATTTTAGTTTTTTCATTCTCTTGTTGTTTTTCTTTAGCTATAAGCTTTCCTTGCTCTATCAGTTTTATTAATTGCTCATAATTAATTCCTAATAACCTTTTTGTTTGTTTAGGGTGTTTTTGAATATATTCCCA
>NZ_JAAHHZ010000513.1:0-3455 GCF_010672005.1 Moorena sp. SIO4A5
TTGTTAAAGAACGCTCTTGATTTTGAGCTAACAACCAGTAGTGACGCTCCATTTCTTCCGGTGTTTTTTTACTCTGGGCGATCGGCCACAAAGCTTGGTCTTCCAACCTATCTAAGGCAGCTAGATCTCCTTGAAATTCTTCAGGTACATCAGACCAATTGGGGGGACTACCAATTTGTAAAGCATGGAGCATGACAGCTTCAAGAGAGCGTTCAGTTGCTTGGGCAGTGTTGACCAAGCGCTGATAGAGGAAGTCAGGAATTTGCAGAGTAATGGTTGTTGAAATAGAATTCATGACGGGAGCTCCTGAAAGCGCAGTCCGTTAAGAGTCTATTGTAGCTCAGGGGGTAGGGTATTGGCTTCAATGTGGTTGAAGCTATTCAAAAAGAGGAGAATGCTGATCTTGCCAAAAAGTGGTCAAAACTTCTGGAAGAAGGAACAAACAAGATGGCCTATGACATCTTATCAGTGCCGACCGAAGATCGTGAGTCTGTGATAGATCAGCTTTATAACCCAGAAGGAAGACTGAGGAAGAAAGTCTCTGTTGAACGTGCTTATAATGAGGTCAAAGCTGAACGACTGATCGATGCTGAACTAGAATCTTCTGGTAATAGTAATGATGCTTCTGGTGAAGCTGTTGATGGAGAGACTAACGACTCAGATATGGGGAAGTGTATGCAAAGGGCTTCTAAGGAAATAGTAGAAGGTTACACGAAAACAGCGATTTATTTGTGTGACTCTGGAGTTTTATTCAACAAGAAGACTCAGAATATTATTGATCAGCACGAAATGTCTATAGCGTTTCTCGCAGTAATGAGGTACATTATTATTTGACACTTATTCTCTTCAAACCCTCTTTACTATTGCATGCACGCCTATTGCCTTTTGCCTTAAAGGGATTAGCTTTTTCCTCATGACTCTGAGAATTGCATAATTTGTGCTTGGAATTGCAGGATAGAGTTTGTACCAGGGGACTTGCTAATAATTGTCTTATCCCCCACACCCCACACCCCACGCCCCACACCCCACACCTGACGTCTTTGTAAAAAACATACCCTTGAAAGCTTCTCCCACTTCTCCCTAAAAGAACCTAATCCCTAGTGCCTGATTATCTTGATCCAAAAATTAAATCAAACTTTACACAAACAACATAAAAATCCACCAAAATCTAAAATTCGATAAAAATCATCCAAAAAAACGACAAAATAAGCCACAAATTGGCCAAAATCATCCAAAAAATCCACAATACTAGGTTAATTTGACGATTAAAACCAACATAAAAGCCAACATCCACCCTCGATCATCAAAACAATGAGTTAAAGACTTTTTAGTTACAGATATGTCAGGACATCAGTCGAAACCTGATCTTGAGGGTGCATGTACTAGTACAGGTAAGGTTGCTGAATCAGGCCGGTGACTTAATTGCCAGCTTAGAAACAGGGGCATCATTTGGGGAATTGACCTTGTTTCCCTCCGCTGACTTAGCCAGCTATAGCGCTAGAGCTTCTCTGAAGCTAAAGCTATGCTTTGTACCGGGGGAAGTCTTGTTTCCCCTGATCAATAAGTATCCCGAAATCCGAGAGCATTTTTGGAGTCAGGCGCAAGCTCGTAATGCCCTACTAGTTAGCTCCCCTACTCCCCCTATCACTCCATCTGACTATCCCCCCATATCCCCATCCCCCCATCTGACCATCTCCCAGTCTCGGTCTGGGGAAGCCAAGTCCCAGAAATCCCAGAAAAAAGTTAGCAAAGCTTACTTTCCTAACCCGACCCAGCAAGCAGGGCATTTATGGCAACGGGTAATCCGACGCTATCCGTTTTTTGCCCAGCAGAGTGGTTCTGACTGTGGTGCCGCCTGTTTGGTAATGGTATCTCGCTATTGGGGTAAACGGTTTAGTGTGAATCGCTTGCGGGATATCGCTAATGTTGACCGCAATGGCGCATCATTGCGAGGACTATCAGCAGCAGCGGAAAGTATTGGCTTTTCTACTCGTCCAGTTAAAGCCAGTCTTGACCAGCTAGCGAAGCAAAAATTGCCAGCTATAGTCCATTGGGAAGGTAAACACTATATTGTCGTTTATGAAATTACTCGGAAACGAGTGATTGTTTGTGACCCTGGCATTGGTCAACGTAGTCTCACCCATCGAGAATTTAACGCCGATTGGACCGGTTATGCACTGCTGCTACAACCAACAGCATTACTCAAGGATGCTAAAGAGACGAGTACTCCCTTCTGGCAATTCTTTGAGTTAATCAAACCCCATGGGTTAGTAGTGTTAGAGGTATTTCTTGCTTCCTTATTTATCCAGATATTTGGATTAATTACACCTCTATTCACCCAGCTAATTTTAGACCGAGTGGTGGTGCAGCGCTCTGGGCTAACCTTAATGGCGGTGGGCTTAGGGCTGCTGATATTTAGCCTGTTTCGAGTGGCAATGATGGGGTTGCGCCAATATCTACTAGACCACACGGCTAATAAAGTAGATGCAGCACTGATTGTAGGATTTATTCGCCATACACTGCGGTTGCCTCTTTCGTTTTTTGAGTCCCGCTATGTTGGTGACATTATATCACGGGTTCAGGAAAACCGCAAGATTGAGCGGTTCCTTACCGGTGAGGCGTTATCAATTCTGCTGGATTTAGTAACGGTATTTATCTATGTAGGATTGATGGTTTGGTACAGCTGGAAAATGGCGTTATTGGCCTTAGTAATTGTGCCGCCATTCTTATTGCTAGCATTGATTGCAACACCGTTTTTACGCAGGATTTCCCGAGAAATATTTCAATCGATGGCTAAAGAAAATAGTTATCTAATTGAAGCGCTTTCCGGTGTAAGTACGGTAAAATCAACCGCAGTAGAACAAACAGTACGTTGGCATTGGGAGGAGTTATTAAATAAGGAAATTAAGACAAGTTTTGATGGGCAAGTTATCAGCAATCGTCTGCAAATTTTTAGTAATGCTATTGAAGCCGTAGTAACCACAAGCCTGCTGTGGTATGGAGCGTGGTTAGTGATTCAGAATCAGTTAACCATTGGACAATTAGTGGCATTCAATATGCTGTTGGGAAATATTATTACTCCCTTCAAACGGTTAACCGTGTTATGGAATCAATTCCAGGAAGTAGTAATTGCTATGGAACGGATTAATGATGTGTTGGATGCTGAACCAGAGGAGGATTTGCTGAATCAAGCCCGTCAATCGTTACCATCAATTCAGGGTCACATTGCCTTTGATAACGTCACCTTTCGCTATCACCCAGAGAGTGATTTAAATGTACTGGAAAATCTATAATTTCAAGTGAAACCAGGACAAATGGTAGCCCTAGTCGGACGCAGTGGTTCAGGGAAAACCACGATTTCTAAATTGGTGTTGGGATTGTATCCACCCACAGATGGGAAAGTATTGATTGATGGCCTTGATATTACCAGTCTGTCCTTAGGGTCTTTGCGATCG
>NZ_JAAHHZ010000514.1:0-3452 GCF_010672005.1 Moorena sp. SIO4A5
GTGAGCCTTTAGCTCACGCTACGCGAACAGCTGTCAGCCGTCAGCTTAAAATAAACTTTGTTACCGTAGCGTGCGCATCGCGCAAACATAAAAATATGATAGTTCGAGATTAATCAGAATTGAAAGTCTGGTGATTTGCCCATCTAAGCATATGCTGACAGCTGATAGCTGATAGCTGATAATTGATAGCTGACAGCTGACAGCTGCCTTGAGACAATACTTTTATTTATTCCCGATTTAATGACCGAAAAACTGATCCGACTTAACCAGACCAAACAACTCTCACCAAAATTAATTCGCAATTTGCGAGAAAGAGGGATTGAAATACTATTGTTTTTGGCGGCCTTGTCTTCTGTCGCCACTATGGCAGCAATTATCTTTTTCCTGCTTAGGGAATCTCTGGCATTTTTCAAGGAAGTCTCATTAATTGATTTTCTCACTGATACCAAATGGACACCGATGTTTCTAGAGAAACACTACGGAATTTTGCCATTGATATCAGGAACCCTAGTAACCGCTACGACTGCTCTCCTACTTGCTATCCCCACAGGAACTATTGCTGCGATTTACCTAAGTGAATTTGCTCCTCCTACATTACGAGAAGTAGTAAAACCAGGTTTGGAACTTTTAGCAGCAATTCCTACAGTGGTTTATGGTTATTTTGCCCTGCTGGTGGTTAGCCCTCTTCTGCGCAATATTTTTACTGAATTGCCGGTTTTTAATATGCTAAGTGCGGGTCTAGTCATGGGTTTGATGATTATTCCCTTTATTAGTTCCATTAGTGAAGATGCCATGCGAGCAGTTCCGGTAGAGTTACGGGAAGGGTCTTATGCTATGGGAGCAACTCGCTTACAGACAGCATGGAACGTTGTGTTTCCTGCTGCTATTTCAGGCATTGCCTCATCCTACATCCTAGGAGCATCAAGGGCTGTAGGGGAAACGATGATTGTTGCGATCGCAGCGGGCTTACAACCCAAAATAGCTTGGAATCCCCTAGACCAAGCCGCTACAATCACTGCTTACATCGTCCAGGTAAGTCTTGGGGATCTGCCTCATGGTACTCTAGAATACCAGACCATTTTTGCGGCTGGACTAACCTTAGTGTTAATGACTCTAGTGCTAAACATCATTGGACATTTCTTAGCTAAGCGTTATCGAGAAATTTATTAGTATAGTATTTTTCAATTGGGTGAGGTACATATTTTTGTTATTTTAGGGAGTAGGGAGTAGGGAGTAGGGAGTAGGAATTTCCGAAGGGGGGTAGGGATAAAATTGAATGTGCCTTATAAGTATTAAAAATGCTATTCTAGTTATTAGTAATTAGTCGTTATTATTTGGTTAATTAAAAATTAAAAAGTGTTAATTTAAAAGTATTACTTGGCGTTTGCCAGATTCATACAAGCGTTTTTCATAACTATCAGGTAAACAAGATTTTTTACCTGTTACCAGATCCGGTGTTCCCTGCTCCCTGCTCCCTGCTCCCTGCTCCCTGCTCCCTGCTCCCTGCTCCCTAAAACCCAGAACTTTGTACCTTACCCAATTAAAACCGCTATAAGATTATAAATGTCACAGGAACAATTACTTACAATTCGAGAAGATATAAATCGCCGTAAGCTTATTAATCATATTTTTGCCATCGTTGGTTTGGTAGTTATTCTGGTGGCTATATTTATCTTGCTGGCGTTAATAGTCCATATGGTAAGTTCAGGAATATCCCGGATTTCACCAGAGTTTTTTACATCGTTTCCTAGTCGTAGAGCAGAAAAAGCGGGGATTATGTCCGCCTGGGTAGGCACTAGTCTGATTATGTTAGTGACTGCCTTAGCTGCGGTACCCATTGGTGTAGCTTCAGGAATTTATTTAGAAGAATATTCCCGAAAAAACTTGCTAGCGGATTTCATTGAAATTAATGTCACGAATTTGGCAGGAGTTCCCTCCATTGTCTATGGTTTATTAGCCTTGGGGTTATTCGTCTATGAGTTGAATTTAGGTCGAAGCATTCTCTCAGCAGGTTTGACCTTAGCCTTGTTAATTCTGCCAGTGGTGATTGTCACCACACGAGAGGCACTGCGGGCAATTCCTAATCATCTCCGGGAGGCTGCTTATGCCCTTGGAGCCAGTAAGTGGCAAATGATTTGGGATCATGTTTTGCCCTATTCCTTTGGTAGTATTCTCACAGGCGTAATCATTGGTTTATCTCGGGCAATTGGGGAAACTGCTCCTGTGGTTACCATTGGTGCTCTAGTATTTATTCGCTTTTTGCCAGATTCTCCATTAAACAGCGAATTTCCCTATATTCCCTTTCAGGGTGAATTTCCCTATCTAAACTTACAGCAGCTGTTTGCATGGCTTCAGTCTGAATTCACAGTTATGCCGATTCAGATGTTTACCTGGGTATCTAGACCTGAACGGGCATTTGAGGCAAATGCAGCTGCAGCCGGTACAGTGTTAATTGCTATGACTCTGGCTATGAATGGTATTGCTATTTATCTACGCTATCGCTTCCGTAAAGGTCTAAAATGGTAGAACAAATATCTGATAAATTATCCGACTCAAGCATTAGTAACGCCAAAGCTGAGGTGGATAACCTCAGTTTTTACTATGGTTCATTTCAGGCGCTTAAAAGTATTAGTTTAGTGGTGCCGGAAAAACAAGTAACCGCACTAATTGGACCATCAGGGTGTGGTAAAACCACGTTACTGCGATGCTTCAATCGTATGCATGACCTTTATCCTGGTAATCGCTACGAGGGAGCAATCTGGCTCGACTCCGATGTCAACATTTTAGGTAAGAAAATTGACCCGATAGAAGTGCGGATGCGGATTAGCATGGTATTTCAAAAGCCTAATCCTTTCCCCAAATCAATTTATGACAATGTTGCCTATGGGTTGCGAGTGCGGGGTGAAAATAGACGTCGTCTGATTGAAGACAAAATGGAGAAAGCCTTGCGGGGAGCGGCCTTGTGGGATGAAGTGAAAGACCGGCTCTATGACTCAGCCTATAACCTATCTGGAGGTCAACAGCAACGTCTTTGTATTGCCCGGGCTTTAGTCGCTGAACCAGAGATTATTTTATTCGATGAACCCACCTCTGCCCTTGACCCCATTGCTACTTCCAGCATTGAAGAATTAATTGCTGAGCTCAAGAAACAAGTCACAATTTTGATTGTGACTCACAGCATGCAACAGGCAGCAAGGATATCGGATTATACCGCGTTTATGTACTTGGGGGCAATGATGGAGTTTGGGGAGACTAGGCAAATCTTTGAACGACCCGCGAACTCACAGACAGAAGCTTATATTAGCGGACGTATTGGCTAGAACCTCAGCAGCAGCTGGTGAGGGGATTAGCGATTAGCCCGAAGGGCTACGCTACGCGATGAAGCGTTTCGGCAAAGCCGACGCTACGCGAACGCAAAGCGTGGCCAAAGGCCTCAGCTTCCGCGCTTATGC
>NZ_JAAHHZ010000515.1:0-1379 GCF_010672005.1 Moorena sp. SIO4A5
TAAACCAGGTAATTTTCTGAGCTTATATGACCCGATTATTATCTCTAGAGGCGATGTCATCTTTGGGGATTATACAGGAGCTTCTCTGAAAGTAGAATCTACCGGAAGTATTCAGGGGGGAAATATCGAGATCACACAGCCAGATACCACTGGCTCGATTCCCACTTCAGATCCAGATTTTGATAATTTGACCCAACGCCGCTCTCTGATTTTGCGAGCAGGTTTGAGTGAGGATCAATTGAGTAATACAGTTAATTTTGATCCTAATCAATCAGTCACGGTAGAGGGCACAGAATTCTCTAATCTCGAACAGAATTCATCGGAAGGGAGTATCACTATTGGTAATATCGACACGAGTTCTGATCAGGGTGATGCTGGACCTGTAATCTTATCAGCTCAAGATGACATTATATTCCGTGATAATGATGGTTTGATTGTTACTACGATCAGGACGACAGAAATAGGGGGTAGTAATTCTGGTGATGTAACCTTGGAAACTAGACAGGGAAGTATTCAGGTAAATGGTGAGACTCTTACAATTATTACTGAGGCATCAAACGGTGGAGATTCTGGTAACATAACCTTTAAGGTTCCAGATTCAAACAATGTTAACTTTGAGAATATTGAGATCAACACACAAGCTCAAAGGGGTGGAAATGGTGGTGATGTAATAGTCTTCGCTCCTGATATTACTAGCGAAGCTGATGCAGAACCAATACGAGAACAAATAGCATCTAGCTCACGGTTAGATGCTCTCAGAGGTACACCAGGAGAGATTAGTATTAATCCGGAAAATCTACCGGATGGTGGCACCGATACCGGTACCGGAACCGATGGTGGCAGCGGTACAGGTACAGGAACCGATGGTGGCAGCGGTACAGGTACCGGAACCGATGGTGGCACCGATACCGGTACCGGAACCGATGGTGACACCGATACTGGTACAGGAACCGATGGTGGCACCGATACCGGTACCGGAACCGATGGTGGCACCGATACCGGTACCGGAACCGATGGTGACACCGATACTGGTACAGGAACCGATGGTGGCAGCGGTACAGGTACCGGAACCGATGGTGGCACTGGTAGCGGTACAGTAACCGATGGTGGCACTGGTAGCGGTACAGTAACCGATGGTGGCACTGGTAGCGGTACAGTAACCGATGGTGGCACTGGTACCGGTACAGTAACCGATGGTGGCACTGGTAGCGGTACAGTAACCGATGGTGGCACTGGTAGCGGTACAGTAACCGATGGTGGCACTGGTAGCGGTACAGTAACCGATGGTGGCACTGGTAGCGGTACAGTAACCGATGGTGGCACTGGTAGCGGTACAGTAACCGATGGTGGCACTGGTAGCGGTACAGTAACCGATGGTG
>NZ_JAAHHZ010000515.1:1796-3446 GCF_010672005.1 Moorena sp. SIO4A5
ATTTAACAGTCCTACCAACGGATGATGTCACAGTCCTAGCACCCGATGATGTAACGGTTTTACTACCGGATGATTTAACAGTTTCACAACAGGTAGACTCAACAATCCCCACACCGGATAACTCATCAATCACACCGCCAGAGGTTCCACCATTGGTAGAGCAACCAATCACACTGGAGGCGACTGTTAAAAGTGACCTAGTCTATGGCATAGAACAAGCCTTCACAGAAGAATATCAGGCATACTTTATGCGATCGCTCAAGAGCAAAATTTATAATCAGAATGATGTACGCGATCGCACTCGTGAGCTTGAGCGGGAGACTGGTCTCAAGACTGGGGTTATTTACGTCAGTTTTGTCCAAAACTCCCTGACATTGCCAGGAACGCGATGCCAAACTCCAGCAATCCCAGCAGCCGAAATTGACCGACGATTTGGTTACCGACCCTCTGATCTACCTTCAGAACCCGAAAAATGCTTACAAAAAAGCGATGACCAGCTAGAACTGTTGCTGATCACAGCAGATGGTAATCCAGTTCTGCGGCGAGTCTATAACGCAAATCGTGCTGAAGTCCTAGCTGTGACTAGAACCTTTCATCGAACACTGATCAATCCCCGAAGCAAGGATGATAAGGATCATCTCAAACCAGCTCAGCAACTTTACCAATGGCTGATAGGACCGTTGGAGGCTGAGTTAAAAGCTAATAAGATCGAAAGCCTGATATTTGCCATGGATCAGGGGTTGCGCTCCCTACCCCTGGCTGCTCTGCACGATCAAAAGAACTATCTAATAGAAAATTATAGTGTCAGCCTGGTGCCTAGTCTTAGTTTGACCTATTCTCGGTTTACCAATGTTCAATCCTTGCGACTGCTGGCGATGGGAGCCTCCCAATTTTCTGATAAAGAGGATTTGCCTTGGGTAAAAGTCGAGTTAGAAACAATTATCGACAAAAAACTGTGGAAAGGTGACTATTTTCTAAACGAAAGCTTCACTCTGAAAAATTTAAAGGCTCAACGAAAAAAACGGAAATTTGGGATCATTCACTTAGCTACCCATGCTCAGTTTAATCGAGGAGCTCCTGAAAATTCTTACATTCAAATGTGGGACAGAAAACTGGGGCTCGATGAATTGGAAAATCTATTTTATGAGCCATCGGTAGAGTTGTTAGTACTCAGCGCTTGCCAAACCGCTTTGGGAAATCGGGAAGCAGAGTTAGGTTTTGCTGGATCAGCGTTTCAGGCAGGGGTTGACTCCACTCTAGCAACCCTTTGGTCTGTCAGTGACCAAGGGGCTATGGGGCTGACTACTGAGTTTTACCGTCAGTTGAACAAGACACCGAGTAAAACTGAAGCCTTGCGACAGGCACAGTTGGCCATGATTCGAGGCAATGTCCGGATTGAGAATGATCACTTATTTATCTCTGGCAAGAAAATTGGTTTATCTTCAGAATTGTCAGGATTTGGAAAACAAAACTTTAGCCATCCCTACTTCTGGGCGGCTTTCTTGCTAGTTGGTGATCCTTAAACAGGGAGTAGGGAGTAGGGAGTAGGGAGTAGGGAGTAGGGAATCGGGAATCGGGAGTCGGGAGTCGGGAGTCGGGAGGTGTGGGAGGTGTGGGAGGTGTGGGGAGATGGGAAGATGGGGAGATGGG
>NZ_JAAHHZ010000516.1:0-3443 GCF_010672005.1 Moorena sp. SIO4A5
GCTGTTCGCACCTCAAGTAGCGTGGCCATAGACCCAAAGCTGTTCGCGTAGCGTGCGCGTAGCGCTTAAGCTGATAGCTGTTCGCGAAGCGTGCGCGTAGCGCATTAGCTGATAGCTGAATGCTTAAATAGATAGCACTTTCCACCCATCACCCCATCGGGTTACGTAATCTTACGATTTAGGGTGTAAAACAATAACTCATCGTCCAAGTAATTCACCTTTTTATCTTGCCAGTTAATTATCCATTTTGTATAAGTATATGTAGCGTTAGAAATAACCGCTGGTGCATCGAGTAATTCATTAGCATGAAACCGTTGAACAGTAAAAATTTCATCAACGGGAAAGACCCATCGGTTGCCCTCAATTTCCACAACCACCATCCGTTGATACATCACACTACTCACATTGGTTTTGGATTTTAGAGTTAAGGGCTGTTGGATTTTGGATTGCTCGGAATCTGAGTTAGCAGAATTATCTTCCAAACCAAGGAGATGGCTGAGGGAAACGCACATCAGGATTTCCCCACGAATGTTCACGATTCCCAGTAAGATCTCATTGCTGCGGTGGGGGATAGTGTGGATAACACAAGGCTGGGTGACTTCTTTGAATAACTTTGCAGACAATGCCAACCATTCTACTCCTAGCCGAAAGATAATTACGGATATGGTTTCCCCTAGTTGTGTCAGAGTACTTTCCCGTTGCGGGACAGATTGGGAAACCAGTAAGTTAGTCCATTCATTAATGTAACCTGGAGGCGGTTCACGTTCAAGCAAGCCGCGCCCTGCTAAAGAGTAAACTGGACAGTTGCGGCAATGAATGAAGGTTTTTAATTCTGAGCAGGAGCGATCGCCTGTCACTCCGATTTGGTTCCAACAATCGTTAAAAATTGGTTTATTACTTGTTTTATATTGCATTACTTCAGGAGTATATTAAACGTTAATATCAAACCAATTTGTGCTAGTTGTTTAACTAGAAAAAAAAGTTGATATTTTTGTAAATTTTAATTCACGTATTTATTGAATAAACGCTAAGATTTCGATAGTATTATCCGAATATACACTATTTCCAATACTATCCCTCCAATTCCCATTTCATCCAATCCTTAATCCTTGATCCTTCATTTGCTAGATATAACGTTTTTCGTCGTTATGAGGTACAGTATTCTTTGATGTTGATTCCCTGTTAGGTGCGCTCTTACCATTAAGAATTAAATTCGCCACGGGTCGCACCTCTTGATGCAGTGATCGCTATTCCCTATTCTCTCTTCCCAGATCCGCTGTTCCCAGATCCGCTGTTCCCTATTACCTATTACCTACTTATAGCGTTTCTAGGAGGGTGCATCTCCTAAAAGTTGTTTGACAAGGTGGTGCGTTACGGGGCGGGCTGTCTAAACCCTGGCGCTTGAGCGGAAAATGAGACCCCCCCTGAAGCACCACTAGCAACTTTTTTACAAATATGAGATGCACCCCATTGACCTTGCTCAACAGTAGTGTAATAGACATTATTGAGTCCCTGATTTCTAAAAGCACTAAATGAGACTGGCGCATTAATCCCTAGGGGGTGCATCTCCTAAAAGCTGTTTGATTCGGTGGTGCGTTACGGGGCGGACTTTCCCAAAGCTGGCTACGAGCTGGAAAATGACGGCGAGCCGCCCCTAACGCACCCTACGTAATATTTTCAAATATGAGATGCACCCATCCCTAGGTCAAGGTTTTTGACCTTCTCAAGCGCCTGTCTGAGCCGAGCCTTGTCAACCTTATCCCCCATCATTTGTAGAATCACAACTAGGAGTTTTGCATTCAGAAACCCTTCCAGACTAACAAAACTATACCTAAGGGGTTTGTATTCTGCCGAGCTGAAATTCTTCGGAGGCATCGGGTTATATTGATCCATCAATGCTCGATAGTCACTTACAGCAGCTAGGGAGGTGTCATTGTAACTGGGTACCACTTGCGAATTAATCAAATTTGTAGTATAATCTATCCCAGTATCAAAGAGTAGAAATACATCATCATTTTCAATCAAATTAATGGTGTTTTTAATCGCCCTAGTGGGATTGTATCCATCATCATAAGCCTGAATCACAATTTGTTTGCCATTGATACCGCCTTGGCGATTAATATCTTCTATATAAGCCATTGAACCTCTATACAATTCAATGCCTAAACTTCTAGATGCTCCTGTAAATGCAGCAGACATTCCCAACACAATATCATCCTCTTGGCTCTTCCCTGAGAAACCTGATACCAAAACAAGCAATAGAGATAAAAATAGAGATAAAATAATTAGACCCAGAAGCTTTAACTGATTGGAAATGTGTTTGCTTAACATATAGCGGTTTGCGTGTAGGTTAAGTTAAGTTAGGATACTAACTACTAACTACTGACTACTAACTACTGACTACTTCTTCTTATTGTAATTAGCGCGGGTGGCAAACCGCTATATCCGATTGTCCTATGCGATCGCTATTCTTAAACTATCAGCGATCAGCATCTTTACGGTTGTCCAGAACTACTTATATCTTCGTCTCCAGAGCCTTTTTCGTAAGTTTTACGTGATTAAAAAGCTGAAGGCTGACGGCTGACAGCTTACGTCTAAACTTGGAACACCGAAACTTCTGTTTGTAATCCTTGGGCAGTATCATCCAATCGTTCCAGAGCATTATTCGTATCTTTTAGAGAATCAGCCGTTTGTTGTGAGGCTTCGCTTAATTGAACCATCGCCTCGCTAATTTGTTGAGCACTTTTTGATTGGTCTTCAACACTTTGATTCACCATCTCAAACCGGGGAGTCAGGCTCTGCACTTGCTCAATTACTTTAGCAATTTGTTCACTAATCTTGCCGACATTTTCGACACTAGTACTGACATCCTTGCTAAATTTATCCATTTCCATCACCCCAGTTGACACTGCTGATTGCATCTCTTTTACCATAGTCTCAATTTCTAGGGTAGCCACTGCCGTTTGGTCAGCTAGCCGCCGAATTTCCCGAGCCACAACCGCAAAACCAGCCCCATACTCTCCTGCTTTCTCCGCTTCAATGGCAGCATTGAGGGATAGTAAATTAGTCTGATCGGCTACTTTAGTAATAGTGGTGACAACGCTACTGATATTATTGGCTTTTTCATTCATCACCCCCAGTTTGGCAGAAATAGAACTAGTAGCATTGGCTAAGTGACGCATGGTACTTTCCATACGCATCAGGTCTTGTTGACCATGGCTAGCAGCATCAGCAGTAATTTGAGACAGCTGAGCGAGTTGCTCCATAGTTTGAACTAATTCCCCAGAGGTATTGGCAATTTCTTGAGCTGTGCTTGTCACCTCGTTGGTGGAGGCTAATTGTTCGGTCATGGTTGCTTCTAATTGCTTACCAGAGGCAGCAATTTGGGTGGTGGAGCTAGTCATTTGGATACCAGACTGCTGCACCTTATAGATCAATGAATT
>NZ_JAAHHZ010000517.1:0-3434 GCF_010672005.1 Moorena sp. SIO4A5
ATACCAATTATCGAAAGTCACTGGATACTTAGTTACTTCAAATTGCTAATATGTCGGTTGTTTGGCAATTATTATCTCTCTAGCTACTTTTGATAACTGGTATAAATTTGGTTCTTGTGCAATACACTTGTGAAGTAGATATTATGTTAAAAGAATCAGAAATTCGACCGGATGAATTAATGAAGGCTCAAGCGGAGCGACTGCTAGCTGACATTAGACGCTTACTAGAGCACAAGCAGAATTTTGTCACTGTCAATTGCCCTGCATGTGCTTCCCATGAAAGTCACAAAGTATACGAAAAATACGAGATTCAATTTGTGATGTGTGACTCGTGCGAGACTGTATATGCAAACCCTCGACCTAGTCCTGAACACCTAGACGAATACTATCGAGAATCTGAAAATTACGCTTATTGGAATAAGTATATTTTCCCTGCTTCTGAAGCCGCTCGACGCGAAAAAATATTTAAACCACGAGTGCAAAAAGTTATTGATATTTGTCAACAATTTAATGTACCAACCAATACACTATTGGAAGTAGGAGCAGGGTTTGGAATTTTCTGTGAAGAAATTCAAAAAACAGGAGTTTTTCAAAAGGTGATTGGGGTTGAACCAACACCAGA
Source organism: Moorena sp. SIO4A5 (assembly GCF_010672005.1). NCBI lineage: Bacteria > Bacillati > Cyanobacteriota > Cyanophyceae > Coleofasciculales > Coleofasciculaceae > Moorena > Moorena sp. SIO4A5. The sequence goes on from NZ_JAAHHZ010000517.1 coordinate 623, forward strand.
CTTGGCACAAACCTGCCGTAATCGTGGTATAGAAATTCTTGAAAAGCCGATAGAGGAAATTAATTTTGGAAATGAAGTCATTGATGTAATCGTCAACTTTGAAGTAATTGAGCATCTCTTTGCTCCTAGTAAGTTTGTAGCCAAATGTTATGACTTGCTAGCTGATGGAGGAATATTTATTCTAACATGCCCGAATGCTAAAGGGTTTGATATCGTAACTTTGGAGAATAAATCTAGTGCAGTTGATAATGAACATCTAAATTTGTTTAATATCAAGTCTCTGACAATATTGTTAGAATCTTGTGGGTTTGATGTCATTGAAAATCAAACACCAGGAAGACTGGATGCTGAATTGGTGCGTAAGCAAATTATCTCCGGCGATTTTGATGTCAGCCATCAACCTTTTTTGAAACAAATTTTGATAGATGAATGGGAGAATAAAGGCGAAGCATTTCAAGATTTTTTATCAACAAATAATCTCTCATCAAATATGCTATTGGTGGCTAGGAAGCCTTAAATGAATCTTATTATTCGTGCAAATGCTTCTCTAAAAATAGGTACAGGTCATGTGATGCGCTGTCTAGCCTTAGCTCAAGCTTGGCAAGAAACAGGGGGTGAGGCTATTTTTATTCTGAACACAGAAGCATTTGTGCTGGAAGACCGTCTGCGATCGCAATCAATGGAAGTTGCTCACCTATCAGTTTCTTCTGGAAGTACTGAAGATGCCAAGCAAACAGCAAGTTTGGCACACCAGTTTGGTGCTGATTGGGTGGTGGTGGATGGCTATCACTTCGGAGCTGACTATCAGCGAGTGATTAAAGACGCCGGGTTACAGCTGTTGTTTATTGATGACTATAGCCATGCAGCGCACTACTGGGCTGACTTGGTGTTGAATCAGAATGTGTATGCCCATCAGGGACTGTATCCTAAACGGGAATCCTACACCCAGCTGCTACTAGGTACTAAATATACACTCCTGAGGAAGGAATTCTGGCCTTGGCAAGGCTGGCAGCGGCAGATTGCGACCGTGGCACGGAAGGTGCTGGTTACCTTGGGGGGAGCAGACCCTGATAACGCGACCCTGAAGGTGATTCGGGCATTACAGCAGGTCAAGGTTGAAGGACTCGAAGCAGTGGTGGTGGTGGGGGGGAGTAATCCTTATTATGAGCAGTTACAGGCAGCAGTGCATGATTCGGGGGCAGCAATTACCCTCAAGTATAATGTGACGAATATGCCAGAGTTGATGGCTTGGGCAGATATTGCGATCGCAGCTGGGGGCAGTACTGGTTGGGAGTTGGCCTTTATGGGACTACCAAGTTTGGTGGTCATTCTAGCTGAAAATCAACGGGAAGTTGCGGATAAACTGGATGCTTTTGGTGCTGCAATTAATTTGGGGTGGCATACAGAGATTCTCTGTGAACCCCTGGCAGCAAAAATCAATCGGTTACTCAATGCCTCAGAGTTAAGGAAACAGATGATTGAGCATGCTCAAGGGTTAGTTGATGGTGAAGGCAGTGCCAGAGTCCTGATGCACCTGCAGGATCAAAAGCTCAGGTTGAGAGCTGTGGGTGAAGATGATGGTGAATTGCTGTGGCAGTGGGCGAATGATCCAGAAGTTAGGTTACGCTCCTTCTCATCAAAGCCTATTCCGTGGGATGAACATGTTCAATGGTTCAACTTGAAACTTAAGTCTTCAGATTGCAAGTTTTATATTGCATTGAATACCCAAGATATCCCTATTGGTTCAATTCGATTTGACATTGATCATAATGAGGCAACAGTTTCAATCTGTGTAAATAGTGAACATAGAGGTCAGGGGTATGGCAGTACACTCATAAATCTGGCTTCTACAGCTATATTTAGAACGTCACATACAGCTAAAATTAACGCCTATATTAAGCCAGATAATCTAGCGTCTATCCGAGCCTTTCTGAAGGCAGGCTTCAAAGAAGTGGAAACACTCACCCTCAAGGATAAGAATGGTGTAAATGCGAGGTACTTAGTTAAACAACGTCAAAATTTTATTCACTAACTTAATTAAAATGCAAGAGATTACTATTTATGATCACAAGGTGGGCTCAACTTCTCCTCCATTTATCGTTGCCGAAATGTCAGGCAACCACAATCAATCCCTTGAACGTGCCCTAGAAATCGTCGAAGCAGCAGCTAAAACTGGCGCTCATGGTCTAAAAATCCAGACTTACACTGCTGACACCATGACCTTGGACATTGATGAAGGTGAGTTTTTCATCAATGACCCCAATAGCCTCTGGAAAGGAAACTCACTGTACAAGCTATACCAACAAGCCTACACACCCTGGGAATGGCACAAACCTATATTTAACCGCTGCCAAGAATTAGGCATCATCGGCTTCAGCACTCCCTTTGATGCTACAGCAGTTGATTTTCTCGAATCTCTAGATGTTCCCTGCTACAAAATCGCCTCCTTTGAAAACACGGATTTACCTTTGATTCGCAAAGTTGCTAGCACTGGTAAACCCATGATTATCTCCACTGGTATGGCCACAGTAGCAGAACTAGACGAAACAGTAAGCACTGCCAGAGAGGCAGGATGCCAGGATTTAATTTTGCTCAAATGCACTAGTACTTATCCTGCTACCCCTGAGAATACCAACATCCTCACCATTCCCCATCTGCGAGAACTCTTTGACGTACAGGTTGGTCTCATCGATATCACTGAGCGCAAACAGGCGGAAGAGGTTCTGCGTAGACAGGCTCTGATTTTTGAGACTATCTTCGATGGGATCATAATCACGGACTTAGCCGGTAAGATAATTGATTGGAATCCCGC
>NZ_JAAHHZ010000518.1:0-3428 GCF_010672005.1 Moorena sp. SIO4A5
TAAACATCCCTAAAAATACTAAGTTTCCACCTGATGGGAGTAAACCATTTCGTTTTACTGTTGCAGGAGAACGCTTTGATTTAAAACCCAAAGATATTCATGCTGTATTTCCCCCGGCTGGTAGCTTAGGGGAACATTCCAATGTTCTACCCCATATTATCCTAAACCGCAGTACCTTACCTTGGGAACGTCTACCTTTGGAAAGTCAGGATGATGCCAATTTCAAAATAACTGAACAATCTCTGAGAAATATGAAATCAGAAAATGTTCCTGAGGATGTCTTAGAAAAGCTAAAAGATCTCAAAGATCAGGTATTTTTGGGACAGAAATCTTTTTTAGATAAGCTAAAAGACACAATTGGAGAAGAGCTAACGGATAATGATAAATCATTGATTCTGGAATATGCAATTGAAAATATACCTTGGTTAGCTTTGCTCTTCTTTGAAGAAGAAGAGAAACCAGAACCCCAAGTTATCACCCTCAAAGAATTAAAAAAAAACCAGAGTTATCCCGCTAAATTTCCAGATTTTGAACTAGAAAGTGGACAGCACGAAGACGATAAAGTAACCGTAATTGATGTCCAAAAATCGTTATTAGATAAAATTTTACCCACCAAAGAAGATTTAGCCTATCTTGCACATGTACGCCAAGGAACAGATGACCAAGGGACATTAGTCGGAGATGAACTAGCCGTCATTATTGGCAATAGACTACCCAAAAAAGGCAGTATCAGCACCGTCCATCTCATTTCTATAGAAGGACGTTATAAAAATGATGGCTTTAATTTTCAAGATGCAGGAGAGAATGATTATATTCGTTTAGTCAGCCTCAAAAGTTGGCGGTTTGCCTGTGTAGATGAGAAACAAACCTTTAAAGGATTACTGACTAAGATTAACCGAAAACCCAGTATCCTCAGATTACCCAAGATTAATAATACCGAAGCGGAAGGATACCTGTCAATGGGCTACCTTCCCCTACCCCACTTTTTACGACAGGGAGGCAAAACATTCTCCTGGTATCATAGCCCGTTAATAACTGGAAACAATCCTACCAATAACATCACCTTACCCATCCGTGCCGCCGATGAGCTAGTGCGCTACAATCCCAATAACGGTATGTTCGATATTTCCTATGCTGCTGCTTGGGAACTAGGGCGGTTGCTGGCTTTACAGAGTAAAAATTTCTCGATCAGTCTCTACCACTGGAAGCGCAGCCACAGACATGGAAAGATCATTCAAGATACCGAAAGTCATTTACCGTTTTACAATCAGTCCAATACTGAACTCCCCGATGCGATCGCATCCTGGTTTACCAACTTAAGTCTTCTCAAGGGCGTACCCTTTAATTACTTAGTCCCCGACGAACAGATGTTACCCGTAGAATCAATCCGCTTCTTCTGGGTCGATCCATTATGGATAGAATGCTTGTTAGATGGGGCATTTAGTATTGGACGAGTCACCACCTCAGATCATGCCCATGATAGTAGCCATTCGGAAAGTCCAGCAACAAACCCTCATGAACAGGTAACTGGGTTTTTATTACGCTCTGATGTCGTAGCAGGTTGGCCTGGTTTACTCGTTGATGGTTATGACAAGGTAGTTGATAATGATAATGCTATTCCTGACCAAGATAAACTACCATTGCTACGAATGGATCGCCTTTCTGCCAATGTCTTGATTTGCTTATTTAAAGGGGAAGTAAAAACAGTTGATATTCATCAGAAACCAGAAACCATTCATTTTGGGCTGGACTTAGACCATGGGGGGGTAACCTTTTGTAAAAAATTGAAAAACAAACATGGTCAAGAAATTCAAGCCAAGGTTGATCAGATTCCTTGGAAAGATCAAGATACAAGAACGATCAATATCGCTCAATTTAAACAAGACATTGAAAGGGAATTACAAAAAAACACAATTACATTTCCTTCATTTACTTCTGCACAATTTGCTTTAGAGATGATCGAAGGTGTAGAGAAAGTCAGATTAATCAACAAGCCAGGGTAAACGCACCCGACAAGATTAGCGATCGCATAATCTAGATAGGGGGTAGGGTGGGTTAGGGGCGGCCAGGATTTTGAGGGATTACCAATCAATTTGTATCCGCCCCGTAACCCACCATCTTCCTGGTTGGGATTGACCAGCAGCGCGATCGCATGATCTAGATAGCCGCGTAGGGTGGGCAGTGTTTACCTTCGATATTGTCAGCTTTGAAATTGGTATGAAGCACTGCCCACCATATGATTAATTTTATCTAGTTTTTAATTAATTTCCTGTTGGTGGGCAGTGCCTATAAAAGCTATCCCAAGCTTGGAAATTTCTCGGAAGCACTGCCCACCCTACGATTCATTTTCTAGTTTTTAATTAATTTGCTGTTGGTGGGCAGCGCGATCGCATTATCCCATTTATTATATAGAAGGGTGGGGAGTCGGGAGTAGGGGTAATAAAAAACCGGTGCATCTCAATGTTGTAAATCTATGTTGTAACTCTACAATTGAGGGAACGGGAGAAGTGTTTTAGCCTTCAATGGTCGTATTGTTGCCAAAGCTCGGATGCACCCGAAAAAACCCGCAAAAATGGACAAACAAAGACTACGAGCATACCTGAAGCTGATCGAGCAAGTGCTAACTTGTCCCAGCGGTGAAGAATTCAAAATTCTTGAGAGCAACCGTGAGTTAGTGGATTCAGAGTTATTGCAGGTAATGGCACAAGTAGCAGAACAACTGACAGCAGAGGGCAAGCAAAACAACGCTGAGGTTTTACTGGGTCTGAGGAGTGAGCTTTTAGATATCCTGGGAATCTCAGAAACCCCTACCTCAGCTAATCCCTCATCCGAAGACTATCTGGAATTATTGATAGAGGTATTGCTGGCAACTGACAACAGCGATAGCAACCCCAAAGTAGTTTACCCACTCCTGGGAGCCAACCTAGACAAACTGGATGATAACTTTATTGACATCCTGGAAACCTGGGCAAGTGCTAAACTCTCAGAAGCTCAAGCAGAATACATTGCTAAAGTTATTTGGGAATTCAGCAACCTGATCCAGCAGTTTCCTCTAGGCAATAAAGCCAATAACATCGAAATCGCCATTGCTGGTTACAAACAGGTGCTAACGGTGTTTACCCGTGAGAGTAAGCGGGAAAGTTGGGCAGCGATTCAAACCAACCTGGGGCAAGCCTACAGAACCAGAATCCGTGGCGACAGGGGATTGAATCTAGAACTTGCCATTACCCAATACCAACGAGCATTGTCGGTTTACACCAAATCAGATTTCCCTATCTATTGGGCAATGACTCAAATCAACCTAGTGCAGCGCGGCAGAAATACTTGAGCAGCTGCTGATAATGGTAAAATAGAAGGATGAACTGCTTACCTACTCGATGCTCAGCTTACCCTATTGTACTCTTCACAACTTGTGCTATGCCTGACCC
>NZ_JAAHHZ010000519.1:0-3424 GCF_010672005.1 Moorena sp. SIO4A5
GAATTGGGGTGTTGCGATCGCAGTTATGGTGGGGTTAGGTACAGGTTTAGTATTATCGACTCATTTTGGCTTACAATCTCGTAAACGGGCAATTAACTCAGACTTACTTGCACAAGCTGCCAATATCAAGTATTCTGCATCAGTAAAACCTACTACAGAAGAATTGCTCCAAGCTATTGAATCAACCGCTAAAACTCAAGATTACCAAAAATCCTTACAACCAACAGTGATCAATGAAGTTAATTCTAGCTTATTGGCAGCTTTAGATAAGGTTCGAGAAAGGAATCGCTTACAAGGTCATACAGATATTGTCACTGATATCGCTTTTAGTCCAGATGGCAAACAGATTCTCAGTGGCAGTTTTGACAACACAGTGCGTTTGTGGGACACAGAAACAGGTCTTCCTCTCCATACATTAGAAGGTCATACTGATACTGTCAATGCGATCGCTTTTAGTCCAGATGGTAAACAGATTCTCAGTGGCAGTAGGGACGACACAGTGCGTTTGTGGGACACAGAAACCGGTACACTAATACATACATTAGAAGGTCATACTAATACTGCCACTGATATCGCTTTTAGTCCAGATGGCAAACAGATTCTCAGTGGCAGTGGCGACGGAACATTGCGTTTGTGGGACACAGAAACAGGTCAAACTCTCCATACATTAGAAGGTCATACAGAAGATGTCTATGAGATCGCTTTTAGTCGAGATGGCAAACAGATTCTCAGTGGCAGTGGCGACGGAACATTGCGTTTGTGGGACACAGAAACCGGTACACTAATACATACATTAGAAGGTCATACTAATACTGCCACTGATATCGCTTTTAGTCCAGATAGCAAACCGATTCTCAGCAGTGACAGTTGGGACAACACATTGTTGTGGGACACAGATTCCGGTCAACCTTTCCATATAGAAGATCATACTGATGATGTCTATGGGATCGCTTTTAGTCCAGATGGCAAACAGATTCTCAGTGGCAGTGGCGACGGAACATTGCGTTTGTGGGACACAGAAACAGGTCAAACTCTCCATACAGACGAATTAGAAGGTCATACAGATTTTGTCACTGATATCGCCTTTAGTCCAGATGGCAAACAGATTCTCAGTGGCAGTTTGGACAGCACAACAGTGCGTTTGTGGGACACCAAATCCCGTACACTAATCCATACATTAGAAGGTCATACTAGTTGGGTCAGTGCGATCGCTTTTAGTCCAGATGGCAAACAAATTCTCAGTGGCAGTGACGACGGAGCAGTGCGTTTGTGGGACACAGATTCCGGTACACTAATTCATACATTAGAAGGTCATACTAGTTGGGTCAGTGCGATCGCTTTTAGTCCAGATGGCAAACAGATTCTCAGTGACAGTGATGACAACACAGTGCGGTTGTGGGACACCGAATCCGGTCAACCTCTCCATACATTAGAAGGTCATACAGAAGATGTCACTGCGATCGCTTTTAGTCGAGATGGTAAACAGATTCTCAGTGCCAGTGAGGACGACACAGTGCGGTTATGGGACACAGAAACCAGTCAACCTCTCCATACATTAGAAGGTCATACAGAAGATGTCACTGCGATCGCTTTTAGTCGAGATGGCAAACAGATTCTCAGTGCCAGTGAGGACGACACAGTGCGGTTATGGGACACAGAAACAGGTCTTACTCTCCATACATTACAAGGTCATACAGAAGATGTCACTGCGATCGCTTTTAGTCGAGATGGCAAACAGATTCTCAGTGGCAGTGAGGACGACACAGTGCGGTTATGGGACACAGAAACAGGTCTTACTCTCCATACATTAAAAGGTCATACAAGTGCTGTCAATGATATCGCTTTTAGTCGAGATGGCAAACAGATTCTCAGTGGCAGTGGCGACGGAACATTGCGTTTGTGGGACACAGAAACAGGTCTTACTCTCCATACATTACAAGGTCATATAGATGGTGTCTGGGCTATCGCTTTTAGTCCAGATGGCAAACAGATTCTCAGTGGCAGTGGCGACAAAACATTACGGTTGTGGGACACCGAAACCGGTCAACATCTCCATACATTAGAAGGTCATACTACTTTTGTCAATGAGATCGCTTTTAGTCGAGATGGCAAACAGATTCTCAGTGGCAGTTGGGACAACACAGTGCGTTTGTGGGACACAGAAACAGGTCTTGCTCTCCATACATTACAAGGTCATACAAGTAGGGTCACTGATATTGCTTTTAGTCGAGATGGCAAACAGATTCTCAGTGCCAGTGGCGACGGAACAGTGCGTTTGTGGCTGGGTTTAGATTGGCGAAATTTATTAAAAGAGGGATGTGATCAGCTACAATTTCATCCTGACCTCGTTGCGCCTCAAAATAATAAAGCAGGAGAAGTTTGTCTTAAGTATGCTGGTTGGGAAGATAAAGCCAAAGCCGACTTTCTGGTGAGACAAGGTAGGGCTTTTGTGTTACAAAAAGAGCCAAATATCAAGAGTGCTGTTAAAAAATTCAAAGAAGCGCAAAAACTCTATCCTGACATCGACCTCAATCCATATACAGAGGAAATAGACAAAGAGCCAAAAACAGTAGCACAACAGTTAGCCCCAGACTCGAAATAATCATATGCCTGTCCACAGAAGAATGAAGTAGGTGCTCAAGCCATGGCCTAAAGGCCACGCTACGCGAACGCCTCATGGGGTACTTACCAACTAAATATATTATTAGAGCCGAAATCTTGGATAGATTATCGGCAATTTTGCGCTGCATCAAGACAGGGAATCAGCCTCAAATATAGCAGAAGTCAGAAGTCAGAAGTCAGAAGTCAGAAGTCAGAAGTCAAACTCTTGCGCTTACTTAGGTTTGAGACTTTTGTCATGTCCTAACTGCCCTGGCGACTGCTATATATTCAGATGCGTTCGCGAAGCGTGGCCAAACGCGCCCCGCGTGGCCCAAAGGCCAAGGTCAATCGCATTTAGGGTTAGTTTTTTCTTTCATCATTAGTTTTTCCTTTCATCACTTAATCTTTTAGCTAACTTTACTGACTCTTAAAAATTAAATCCAGGAATGTTTGATTAAATATTGATAGTAGTTTTTTATATCAATACATATGAAATTAACTCACATTAGTGCTTCTTTAGTATTCCTGGGAGCGATCGCAGTTACTCCAGCTTATGGAGCCTCCGTATCATTCACTCCAATTGGGTCGCAATTAGACCAAGATGCCATCAATGACCTCCAAGTCAATGTTGGTGACACCATTGATGTCTTTTTCACTTTAGATACTAGCGGTCTCACTGCTAATTTACAGTCATTAGACCTTCTTTTTCAACAAGATCCTACTGAGCTTATTACTCTAGACGTATTTAGGACAGATGCAGATCGAGCTGCTTTTTCAGACTTTAGCGGGAGCCCAGTAGAAAACCCACCCTTTGGAATACCTA
>NZ_JAAHHZ010000052.1:0-45218 GCF_010672005.1 Moorena sp. SIO4A5
CGCTTTTTTGCAACCATTGCTGCCCTTCTTTTTACGGGCTGCGATACGTTGTTTTTTAGCTAATTTCTTTTCGTATTTAGCTAAGTGTTTGGGATTGCCAAATTTAGAATTATTCTCGCCATCGTAGATGGGGAGATGGGGAGATGGGGAGATGGGGAGATGGAGAAATTAGGTGTAAACAAACACAGGTGAATAGCACAATTCAATAATAGTGTCGGGCCAAATTGGCGGTTTTGCCAAATCTTTACATAACTAATTTTATTTAGTGCATAAATATTTGAACAAAACCAAGAAGCTTGAGTGGTGGATTGTCTAGGAAGGTTATCCCTTGATTAGCGGAATTTTCGGCAACACCAATTACCTACCAACAATGAAAATTCCATAAATTCTAATTATATTGACTGACTTAATACCTCAAACGGCGTAGTAGATATTTTAAAGTAATTAATTATTTCCCATCAACATATAAAGATTTCCCCTAGACTGCCTCAGAATTACGTAAAATTTTGATTAATTTATCACAATCCTAGTCCCAATCACTAGGATTAACTGAGATGATGGCAAATCGAAAGGATATATACATCTACCAACTTAACTATGTCAAATCAACTATTTAATCTTTCAAACCTTAACGGCAGAATTGGGTTCTCTATTAATGGTGTTACATTAGGTGACCGCTCCGGCTACTCAGTCAGCAGCGCCGGAGATATCAACGGTGATGGCAATCTTGACCTGATTATCGGAGCCCCAGGAGCTGATCCCAATGGCGATTTTTCAGGTACAAGCTATGTGGTGTTCGGTGGTCCAGGTGTGGGTGCTGGTGGTAGCATCGAACTCGCTAACCTAGACGGTACTAACGGTTTTGTGATTGGAGGTCTGAATGAGGCTGCATTCTTAGGCTTCTCGGTTAGCAGTGGTGGAGATATCAATGGTGATGATACGAATGACCTAGTGGTAAGTGCTCCCGGTGCTGGTCCCAACAACAATGGCGTGAGCTATGTGATATTTGGCGGTTCCACTGTCGGCTCTACTGGTAGCGTAGATCTCTCATCCCTAGACGGTACCAATGGCTTCGCTATCAATGGCGTCGATCCTGCAGAATTTTCCGGTTATTCCATCAGCAATTTAGGGGACGTTAACGGCGATGGTAAAGATGACCTCTTGATTGGTGCTCCTCATGCCTTGTTGCCTATTGCTTCTCCGGGTCTTAATCCTGGCAAGGCTTATGTAGTATTTGGTGGCACAGTAGGTACTGGCGGTAGCCTAGACCTCTCCACTCTGGACGGCACTAATGGCTTCCTCCTCACCAGTGGTGTTGCCGGAAACTTAGCAGGTTTCTCAGTCAGTAGTGCTGGGGATATCAATGGTGATGGCATCAAAGACTTCGCTATCGGTGTTCCTGGTAGTGATTCTCCTCTTACTGACAACAGTTCTGCTGGCAAGACTTATGTAGTCTTCGGTGGTTCAGGTTTGGGTGCCACTGGAACTCTAGACCTCTCATCGATACCCTCCTCCGACCCCAAAACTGGCTTCGTCATTAATGGTATTGATGAAGGTTCCACCCTTGATCTCGGTGACAGGGCAGGCTGGTCCGTGAGTGATGCTGGCGATGTCAATGGTGATGGTGTTAGTGACTTAATCATTGGGGCTCCCTTTGTTGACGCCGGTGACCAGACTAATGTTGGCCAGGCTTACGTAATCTTTGGCGGCACAGATGTTGCTGGTACAGGGAACTTAGACCTTGCCAGCCTCGACGGTACCAACGGCTTTGCCATCACAGGGATTGAAGCGAATGGTCTCCTGGGCTCGTCAGTTAGTTATGCTGGGGATCTCAACTATGATGGGTATGCTGATGTTGCGATTGGAGCTAAAGGTGCAGGCAAAGTTTATGTGCTATTCGGCAGTGAAGAGTTGGGAACTACTGGCAGTGTAGACCTTTCTACCCTAAACGGGGAAAATGGCTTAGTTATCGAAGGTACTGACTCCCTAGGCTTCTCAGTAAGTGGAGCAAAAGACGTTAATAGTGATAGCATTGATGACCTAGTTATCGGAGCACCTGGTCTTGAGCTGAGTACATCCAATGGCAACACTTCAGGGAATAGCTATGTCCTATTCGGTAATGTTGCCCCAGTGATAGACCTCAATGGTGTATCGGTCACAGATACCACGACTGATACCACGACTGATACCACGACTGATACCACGACTGATACCACGACTGATACCACGACTGATACCACGACTGATACCACGACTGATACCACGACTGATACCACGACTGATACCACGACTGATACCACGACTGATACCACGACTGATACCACGACTGATACCACGACTGATACCACGACTGATACTGATCCAGCACCCGAACCAATTATTGCTGCTGCCCCAGCTATTGCAGCTGCTGCCCCAGCTATTGTAGATACCGAAGGGATTGATGGTACTATCACATTTACCGGTAATCAGCTGGCACTGTTCCCAGATAACAAATTGACTCTGAGTGATGCTAATAACACCACTCTGGTTGGCGCAACAGTAAAAATTGCCAATCTGCTGAATCCCACACAGGAACTGCTGAGTGTTGACAACACTGATACCTCGATAGCGGTTAGCTTCGATGCCACCAATGGTATCCTTACCTTAGATGGGGTAGATACCATCCAAAATTACCAGCAAGTCCTCAACACCCTAGAGTATGAGAACACATCTGGTGTGACTAATGCCTCTGGTCGCATTATCCAGTTTGTGGTTGATGATGGTTTAGCTTTCAACAACGTCAGTGAGGTAGCTACTCTGATTACCATCCAAGATAATGACTCGACGGTGATTGGTACTTTCCAGGATGATACCTTGCTTGGGGGTAATGGCAACGATAGCCTAGAAGGTAGCTCAGGCAATGACTTACTCGACGGTGGAGCTGGTAATGATACCCTGGTTGGAGGAGATAACTCAGACACCTTGCACGGTGGTGACGGTGATGACGTCCTTGATGGTGGGACTAATGGCGACTTACTCAAAGGTGGAGCTGGTAATGATACCTTGTCTGGGGGAGAAAACTCAGACACCTTGATCGGTGGTGAGGGTGATGACATCCTTGTTGGTGATAACGGTGATGATACCTTAGAAGGCGGATTAGGGAATGATATCTTATCTGGAGGAGTCGGCTCTGACACCTATGTCTTGAACCCTGGTGAGGGAACAGATACTGTGAATGATTTTCAAAATGGAATCGATTTCTTCAAGTTAGGTGGAGGTCTGACCTTTGCTGACCTGGAGATTACTGGTAATATTGTCCAGAGTACTATTAGTATTGATGACACTGGCGAAGTCTTAGCACAGGTGTTAGGGATATCCGCAAGTCAGCTCACAGAGGCAGATTTTATTTAATTCAAGAGCCGCACACCCACTTCCAGAGTGGGTGTGTTGGTCCTTGCTGACAAATCCTCTGTACTTGTTGCTCCAGGCGTTTCTGTTCTAAGGGTGGTAATCCAAATAAAATATTGCGACTTTGCCAAACTAAGACGGCTAAGGTTGTGCCAATACAGATAGCCAGACCTATTGCAGGCACATGGTTGTAGATAATACTATACCGGAGTGCCGCCCAGGTAAAATGCGATCGCATCAGGGAAATTTCATAGTGCCAACCCCACAGGCTTAATGGAGCAACAGTTATCCAGAGGATGCCTACGAAAACCCACCTACCATAAACAGTTATTTGATGTAATCGTTTTACCCTGGCCTTAAAGATGGGGTCAAGGGTAATTTTTCTTCTTTGGCTACCTGGCTGCTCCATAATCAGAAAACTATTGAAAATTAGAACTAAACTTCATCAGAAAATTCTGCTTCAATCACTGAATTCCCCTCCTTTTCGGGATTAACCGGAACCTCTACTACAGACTGAGCTTTACCAGTGCGCTCTCTCCACCAAGCTAAGAGGGTACTGGCAATAAAAATACTGGAGTAAGACCCTGCTATAAAACCAATAATCAGTGCTAAGGCAAAGAATTTTAGGGTTTCTCCCCCGAACAGCAAGATTCCTAACAGGGGTAGCAAGGTAGTTAAGGTGGTATTGATGGAACGGGTTAAGGTTTGATTAACAGCATCCTCTACAATTTGATTGATATGTTGACCTGGCTTGAGTTTAATTACTTCTCGCACCCGGTCGTAAATCACCACAGTATCATTAACCGAAAAACCAATAATTGTCAATAGGGCAACCACAAACAAGGTATCGACTTCTACCCCTAGCACCAAACCTAGGATAGAGAAAAGACCAATGGCGATTAAGACATCGTGGAACAGGGCAACGAAAGCGAATAGGCCATAGTCAAATTCGAATCGGAAGGTAAGGTAGACAAAGATGCCCACAAAGGCCATAAACAAAGCGATTAAGCCAGAAACAAACAGTTGTCTGCCCAAGGTCGGACCAACGGTGTCAATCTGAGTAGATTTGGGATTGAAAACACCAAGACGCTCGGTTAGGGCAGTTTGCAACTGGGTGCGTTGTTCAACATCTAATGTTTTAGTCCGAATTGTTAGGGCTTGTTTTTCTTCCCCTAGAATTTGGATACTGCTATTGCCAAGACCTTGTACTGTCATCACCTCCCGTACCATAGCCACATCAATGGGTTGGTCGCAGTTTCCAGGTTGAGTACAGTCTCTCTCTAGCTGTAGGCGGGTACCACCAACGAAATCCAGACCTAACCGTAAAGGGGCTCCTAGTTGGAGAAAAGAAATCACCATGGCAATGATACCGACGGTAATCAGGGAGGTTGAGATGCTCCACCAAAGCGATCGCGTTTTAATTACATTAAGTTTCATATTGACTTTTTTATTAGTAAATCCTGATATAGCAAAGGGAGTAGGGAGTAGGGAGTAGGGAGTAGGGAGTAGGGAACAAAATTATCACAATTAATTTAATTTAGGATTGCTATAACCTAGGAATTATGAATGATGAATTATGAAATGGGTTTGTTGATGGAAACTGATCATGGTCAACTAAACACTTTATCCACAACTCTATTCACCACTTTATCTACAACTAGGATGAAGGATGAAATAGGTTTTTTAGTTAAACCGGATCATGGTGAAATAAACGCTTTATCCAAACCCTTGAATTACACTTCCTACTTCCTAGTTTCTACTTCCTAGTTCCTACTTCCTAGTTGCTAATTTCTAAACTATTAGGTTGGTAAATTAGGGCAGAAGAGTTCTGGTTTCTGACGTACCCCTGGAAGTCCTAAAACTGTCACGAGCATCAGCGTGCGACTACAGGTAAGGGCGGTAAACATACTGATTCCTACCCCAATGCCTAGGGTGACAGCAAAGCCTTTGACTAGACCTGAGCCTAGCCAAAACAGTACTGCACAAGCGATTAATGTGGTCACAGTTGCATCTACAATACTAGAAAATGCTCGGTAAAACCCGGACTCCACTGAGCGATACAAGGTCTTACCAGCACGTAATTCTTCCCGTGTCCGCTCAAAAATCAGCACATTGGCATCAACTGCCATACCGATACTAAGGATAAAACCAGCAATTCCGGGTAGGGTTAAGGTAACATCTAGTAGGGCAAATGCTGCGATGGTAAGTAAAGCGTAGATACTCAGAGCAATATCAGCAATGATGCCAGGGAGTCGGTAATAGACCACCATAAAGATTAATACTAAAATCAGACCCACTACAGCAGCATAGATACTACGTTGAATACTATCTCGTCCTAAGGTTGCCCCTACGGTGCGATTCTCCACGATTTCCACTGGCAAGGGCAAGGAACCTCCCCGCAGCTGGGCAGCAAATTCATAGGCACTTTCGGCATCAAAGTTACCCGTAATCACTGCTGCACCACCACTGATGCCATTTTCAGCATATTGCGCTGCCACACTCGGAGCACTAATTAGTAAATTGTCGAGGAAAATACCAATGCTGCGTCCTGTACCGGCAATGTTCTTGGTCAGCTCAGCAAACTTTTGAGCTCCCTCACTATCAAATCGGATAGCTACTTCCCAAGCACTACCACTTTGAAGAGGTTGGGGACGAGCATCTTTGAGGTTTTTGCCAGTCAGACCAGTACTTTCAAATAGTTCAAGGATGGCTTGGTTACTACGATTGATAGCAGCTTGATTTTCTGCGATCGCATCTCCATCACCACTGTTGCGTAATACTTCTTGGTTGAATTGTTGTTCTTGTAGCACTTGCTGTTCAACCCGCAGCTGTGCTTCTGTACCAATCTTTTGATTGAGAAAATCCAGCTGTGCTGTTCCCCCTAGTACCCGTTCCGCTTGTTGCGGGTCATTGACACCAGGTAGCTGTACCAAAAGCTGGTCTTTGCCAACGGTTTGCACTACCGACTCAGAAACCCCTAGGGCATTGACTCGGCCTTCTATAACCGTTTTAACTGCGGCTAATTGCTCAGCCGTGATTTCCGTAATCTCTTCGGTAGTGTTAATCTGAATTGTAAGTTGAGCCCCTCCCTGCAAGTCCAGTCCTAACCGGATCGGAATTTGCACCAGTACTATGATTGCTGTAATTACAAGTACTAGGATTAAGGCTAATAGTGAACGCTGTTTTTGCATGACTACGACCCGCCGCAACAAATGCTATGATAATCTGTTTTGGCGAGTGTAGTAACTGAGAAAGTCTGAAGTCTGAAGTCTAAAGTCTAAAGTCTAAAGTCTAAAGTCTGAACTCTGAAGTCTGAAGGCTGGAGGTTTAAGTATTCCATCGATTGGTTACTTAGTATAGTTAGTCACCAATCGGGATCTTTTTAACCTCCAGCATCCAAAGATCAGCAACGCCCCCTGCATGGCTAATGCCTAAGCTTTATTTGCCAAGCTTTAAATTAAATCCGCAAAGCCATCATCTTTTTCACACCCTCGACAATCTGATCGGGTTGGACAATGGTGAGATTTTCCAGAGTCCCGTTGTAGGGAGTGGGAATATCTTGAGATGAAAGCCGAAGCACTGGTGCATCGAGTTCATCAAACCAGCGCTCGTTAATCGATGCTGTTAATTCTGCCCCAATGCCACCGGTTTTCATGCACTCTTCTACAATAATGACTCGGTGGGTTTTGGCCAGTGAAGCACCAATGGTTTCAAAGTCTAGAGGCTTGAGGGAAATCAGGTCAATTACCTCAGGATCATACCCCTCTTTTTCCAGCTGCTTAGCCGCTTGCATGGCGTGGTAACGCATCCGGGAGTAGGTGAGAATGGTAACATCTTTACCGGAGCGTACAACTTCAGCTTTATCAAGGGGTACCAAGTACTCCTGTTCTGGCAGATTTTCTTTGAGATTGTAGAGCAGGACGTGTTCAAAGAACAGTACTGGGTTATCATCTCGAATGGCAGATTTCAGCAACCCTTTCCCATTGTAGGGGGTGGAGCAAGCAACGATTTTGAGACCAGGAACTGCCTGAAAGTAGGCTTCTAGACGCTGGGAGTGTTCGGCTCCTAACTGACGTCCGACACCACCAGGACCTCTAACCACCATCGGGATTTTAAAATTACCACCAGAGGTATAACGCAGCATCCCAGCATTGTTGGAAATTTGGTTAAATGCCAGGAGTAAAAACCCCATATTCATGCCTTCGACAATTGGTCGTAAACCTGTCATTGCTGCACCCACAGCTAGACCAGTAAAGCTATTTTCGGCAATGGGGGTATCCAGAAGCCGCAAGTCACCGTATTTTTTACACAGATCTTTGGTAACTTTGTAGGAACCACCGTAGTGACCAACATCTTCACCGATTACAAATACTGTCTCATCCCGTGCCATTTCTTCGTCTATGGCTTCACGCAGAGCATTAAAGAATAGTGTTTCTGCCATTAATAATTCAATATAGGGGGCTACTGTGATCCTAGCATTGCCAGAGCCCTCGAATGATTATGCACAGGGAAGTTTCCCTCAGGTAAGTCGGGCAGATTGAGCTGTGGTAGCGCTAATCAATAGTATTGAATCTACTACTTAACCCGATGTTCGAGTTTGCTAACATAATCTCTATTATGATAGGATGCTTATTTTAAAATTATGCTCAATTTGAGCATAACTCAAGGGATAGAATAGATTCAGCACTTCGGGGCATCCCTTAGCATAACTGCAAGCGTCAGGGGTCTAGGGTGACTACGCTTCGGAAAACCGAACCACTGGCTATATACAATTTTAATCAAAATATCATCTATATATATAGTAGTTGAAATTCATTGAACGAGTTGACAGCATTCATCTTGAGGAGAATAAAGGACGCATGGGCAAGGTAGTCGGCATTGACCTGGGTACAACAAACTCCGTGGTGGCTGTCATCGAAGGCGGTAAGCCGGTGGTAATTGCTAATGCGGAAGGTATGCGCACAACTCCGTCAATGGTTGGCTTTAGTAAGGATGGGGAAAGGGTTGTAGGACAATTGGCACGCCGCCAAGCTGTGCTTAATCCCCAAAATACTTTCTATGGGGTGAAGCGGTATATTGGACGTAAGTATGCTGAACTGAATCCAGAGTCGAAGCGGGTTGCCTATACCATTCGCCGGGATGAAAGTGGTAATGTGAGAATTAAGTGCCCCCGCTTGAAAAAAGACTTTGCCCCAGAGGAAATTTCTGCGATGATTCTGCGGAAGTTGGCGGATGAGGCCAGCCGCTACCTGGGAGAGGAGGTAACAGGGACAGTAATAACAGTCCCGGCTTACTTTAATGATTCTCAACGGCAAGCCACACGAGATGCTGGACGAATTGCTGGGTTAGAGGTTCTGCGGATTCTTAATGAACCAACAGCAGCGTCTTTGGCTTATGGCTTGGATCTTGAGGCAAGTCAAACAATCCTAGTATTTGATTTGGGTGGGGGTACCTTTGATGTCTCTATCCTAGAGGTGGGGGATGGGGTGTGTGAAGTCCTATCCACCAGTGGTGATACTCAACTGGGGGGCAATGATTTTGATCGAAAAATTGTTGACTGGTTGGCAGAGCAATTTTTGGAATCAGAGGGAATTGATCTGCGACGCGATCGCCAAGCCCTACAACGGCTGACTGAAGCTGCAGAAAAAGCCAAGATCGAGCTGTCTGGGGTGGGTGTAACTGATATTAATTTGCCCTTTATCACAGCTACAGAAGATGGTCCAAAACACCTAGAAACTAGGCTGAAGCGCTCCCAGTTTGAAGAGCTATGTGTGGATCTAGTTAGTCGTTTGCGCAGACCCCTAAAACGAGCTTTCAAAGATGCTGGCTTAACTCCTATGGAAATCGATGAAGTGATCTTGGTAGGAGGGGGGACCCGCACCCCTATGGTACAACAATTGGTGCGCAGCTTAATCGATCGGGCACCAAATCAGAACGTTAATCCTGATGAGGTAGTGGCAGTAGGAGCTGCAATTCAAGGAGGAATTCTCAACAGTGAAGTCAAAGATATCCTATTGCTGGATGTAACCCCGTTGTCCTTGGGTTTGGAAACTATTGGTGGGGTGATGAAAAAATTAATCCCTCGCAACACGACTATCCCAGTCCGGCGGTCTGATATTTTTTCCACCTCCCAAAATAATCAGACTTTGGTGGAAATCCATGTGCTGCAAGGGGAACGGGATATGGCAACAGATAATAAGTCCTTGGGTCGGTTTAAGTTGACTGGTATTCCCCCAGCACCACGGGGAGTGCCCCAAATTCAGGTGGCTTTTGATATTGATGCCAATGGAATTTTGCAGGTATTGGCACTGGATAAAACTACTGGTCGAGAACAAAGCATTACCATTCAAGGGGCTTCTACCCTGAGTGAGGCGGAAGTCAACAAAATGATTCGTGAGGCAGAAGAATACGCCCAGGTTGACCGGGAACGAAGGGAACGAGTAGAAAAGCGCAATCGGGCAGAAAGTTTGGCTAATGAAGCGGAACGGCAACTGAGGGAGGTAGCCCTAGATTTTGGTAGACAGTTTGCTAGTGGTTATCGGCGTCAGATTGAAGGCTTAATTCAGGAGATGCGTCAATCCGTTGCCCAAAATGATGACCGGGCTATTGATCGGGCTCAAGGTGATCTACAAGATGCCCTCTATGAGCTCAAGCGAGAGGTACGGCTGCAATATGAGGAAGAAGAGGATGATGACTTCTTTGGCTCAATTCGTCGCACCTTTACCGGAGATAGTGACACAGACAGATATTCTCAACGGGATTACCGCCGGGGGGGGGACTCCTATGACTCCTATGGGGCTAGTTCATCGAGATCCAGTCGCGATCGCTATCGCAGAAATCCCCTTGAAAATGATTGGGATGAGGATGATGATTGGTTCTAAATTAGTCAATAGTTAGTTGTCAGTAGTCAGTAGCCACAACTAATTAGCAATTAGTGTTTAGGTAAAAGCAAACTGGGCTCTTCGCTTCAAAAAATACTGACAATTGACCATTAATCAAGAATAGATCAAAAAAGCGATGCAGCCCCTTAATACGGGGGTTTCCCCGATGAGGGAATGCATTAAGACACTGACAATGGACTAATGACCAATGACTAAGACCAATGACTATGCAAAACTATCGAGATTACTATGAAATGTTGGGTGTACCCACAGAGGCATCCAGCGAGGAAATTAAAAAGGCTTATCGGCGGTTAGCTCGACAGTATCACCCTGACCTGAATCCTGGAGATAAGACAGCAGAAGACAAGTTCAAGGATATTGGTGAGGCATATGAAGTTCTCTCTGACCCGAATAGGCGATCGCAGTACGACCAATTTAGTCGATATTGGCAGAAGAATTTTGGTAGAAAAGCGGCTAAAGCGGCTAGTTTGATTAAAAATGTAGGCTGGAACGGCAATGGTCGTGGTTCATACCAAGCAGAGGATTATGGCAATTACCGGGACTTTAACACCTTCGTTGATCAACTACTCGGACGCCGCTCTACTAGAAAGGCAACATCAACCCCACCTCCAGGGACTCGGGTAAGTTCCGACAGTGCGTTTCGACCAGGGAAAACTAAAACAGCCTACACGGTTAGTTCTCGTCTGAGACCTCAACCGAAATCCCAGCCTCAGCCTCAACCTTATCCCAAACCTCAACCTCAAGATATTGACGCTCGATTAACCCTACCTTTGGAAAAAGCCTATAAGGGGGGTCGAGAGCGAATTCGCCTAGAAGATGGACGGGGTTTAGAAATTGAGCTACCTGCTGGGATGGTAACCGGTGCCCTGGTGCGGCTCCAAGGTCAAGGTATTGATGGTGGATGTTTAAATTTAAAAATCACTGTGTCACCTCATCCCTTCTTTAAATTAGAGGAATTTGATGTGATTTGTGTAGTACCAGTAACGCCTGCTGAAGCAGTATTAGGTGACTTAATAGAAGTTCCCACCTTGGATGGTATAGTGCAAATTAATGTTCCTAGTGGGGTGAGGTCAGGACAAAAATTGCGCTTGGCCAATAAGGGTTATCCCAATCAAGAAGGGGTGCGAGGGGATCAGGTAGTAGAAATTCAGATTGTTGTGCCCACCGAAGTCACTGAGGAGGTCAGAGAACTGTACGAAAAACTACGGCAGATTGATAATTTTAATCCTCGCCAGGATTTACCGGTCTAGGAAAAAGGCTGACATCCAAGCATCCACAAGTATGGTTAGAGTCGATGCCTAGGTAGGGCTTGCTGAATAAGTCTGGGAAAAACAACCGATGAATTATTTAGTTATTTAAGCCTGAAGCAAAGATGAGTGTTTATTGTTGACAACTCCCATGATTATTTAATAATAATTGATGCCCAGGCGTTATTATTTTGTTTGAAAATGTTCTGTAGTGGCGTGGCAAGCTTAAAATAGTGCAATAGATTTTTGCTCCCCATCTTCCCACACTCCCCGCGCCCCCGCCCCACACTCCCCACACTCCCCCATCTGTTTCTAATGCATCAAATTAAGCTTGCCACGCCAGTAGGGTGCGTTAGGGATGGACTAGCCCTGATTTTCGCGGTAGCCAGTTTGGAACAGTCCGTCCGATTGTAACGGGCAAGATGCCCATTCCACCCACCGTGTTAAACAGCATGGATTGAGATGCACCCTGTGATCCCTTAATTGGGAGTAATTCTAGCGGTCTTAGTAAACGCGGATATTTAGGAAACTCATTAGAAACAATGGGATCACATAATAATATAGTAGTGTAAAATCTGATAGCGCTCAAATAATGATTAGCAATGCGATCGCTTAATAATGAATTGAGTATAGCGGGCTTAGTACAATTCGATAGGGCTAAAACTCTGATCAGTTATGCAATTGCAATTGGATAATTTTTATTAAAACTAGCGCTATAGTAAAACCCGATAAGTAGCAGGGTAAGCGCATCTTGTTGGGTAACCGGGGGTATTTCTCAATAAACCCGGTCTTATTGTGCTTATTGAGAATATACTTTCTATATATAGTTTTCATGCAATTCAATAAACACTATATGTAGAAATAAAAAAATTAGATGCGTTTACCCTGTTCTCTAGGCCAAGCAGCCCTAACAGAAGTACGAAACTAAATCAAACCCACCCTTGAATATATTGGTGACATTCTAGCTATGTTGTCACCCCCTTAGGCTTGAAATTATAAGCACCGATCCCATAATTAATTACCTACTCGCAATCTCTGCAACCCTTACATTGTAATGGTTTGAGTTTTTTGGAAATGTGTATAGCGGTTTTAAATTTGGTGAGGTACAGATTACCTGGTTTGATGGGACAGGTAAAAAATCCTGTGTACCTCATTAGGCTAAAAACCGCTATAATTAATTTTGTGTACCTGCTTAGCATAAAAATTCTAAATTAAGCAGATATGTAATTAAGGACTATAAATAGGTAGGTTGAATTATGGATGTATTCACGTGGCAGCGGTCTCTAAATGCTTATACAAACGGCTCTTCCGTACTTGTTATGCTAAATAAACAGTATGTAAGAGGGAACAGCGGATCTGGGAACAGCGGATCTGGGGTCAGAGGCCGTATAAAGGAAAATTTTGTTAGTTGAATAGCCTAAAAATCCTTATACAGTAAGCTTTATAAGTTTCTTAACTGGAAATTTAGCATACCAGGTACTGAAGAACCATACAAACAAAAACATGTTGAACAAAGATCAAACTTTGACTGAGGCCGCAGGTTTAGGTATTGCAGGAACTATTGTAATAGGAGATATAATGCAAAATTCTCCAGAATTGAAGAATATAATCAAAAATTTTAATGGTAATCCTAAACTTATTGCAAGAGTTGTCGCTAGACTCCTGGAAGAGCCTGAAATTGCTAATACAGTTGTGGATGTAAGTAATAATGATGAGTTTAAAAAAGGTGTAAGTAATCTTGATAATAAGTTACGCCAAAAATTTCGAAAAATTGGTTTATCTATGGCTAAACGTTATAATCAAATAATGACAAATTCACTAAAAATTGTTTTTGAAAATAATAATGATATGTTTAGTATGGAACACGATAATCTAAAAACTTTAGAGTATTATCTAAGGGATTTATTAGCCAATGCAAATAATTTTATTGAAAATTTTACTAACATAGGATCTGAAGTCCTACATGAGACAGGTGAAGTCACTATTGAAAATTTTTCTGAAATAGGAGAAGTCCGAGATGAGACAATTGAATTACTAGAAGATGCTGGTGAAGTCACTCCTGAAGTTATGGATTCTCTTGTGGGTTTCTTAGAGTGGATAGGAGAAATTATCTGAGGGGGTGACATGAGCCCTGAAAAGCTTACTAGATAAGGCTTTGATGCCAATGATCTTAGGGAAGATAAACTCCCAAATTGACCCTACGAATGATTTTCTGGAAGCTCAAGCCCTTATAACTACGTCTAAGGTCCCGTCCAAAACAGCATGTATCTTTTAGGTGCGACCCGTGGCGACTTTAATAATTAAACTAAATCCGGTTGTCATACCCCCCTCATATCAGCAGTTTTGCGATCGCATAGCGTGGCCGTAGGCCAATCGCATAAATTCGTGCTTCGCAAAATTTGTGCTTTGCTCAAGTCATGATTAGCAATTCGTTCGCGTAGCGTGGCCGTAGGCCAATCGCGTAATTTCCATTAAACCAATCGATAGCACAAAATTCGATAGTGGTAAAACTATCATCAGCAGTTCTGCGATCGCATAATTTTTAGTTAACTATAGCGCTATATTAAATTGTTCTAATTTGCTTTATGATCACAAATATGTAAAAAACACAACTTTTGCTTCCCCTACTCCCTACTCCCTACTCCCTACTCCCTACTCCCTACTCCCTACTCCCTACTCCCTACTCCCTACTCTCGACTCCCGACTCCCTTGACTCTCCATTAACAACTGGTATAATCCTCAATAACCTACCATAATCAAGAAACCAAAACTCTTTTGCCTGGGTCTGCGATAATCAAAGGCACCGGAGTTTTTCCCATTCTTGAAGCAAAACCCGTCACCATCGATGACGAAACTAATTATTCAAATCCCCTGCTACAACGAAGAAAACAGCCTAGGGATTACCCTTTCGGTGCTTCCCCGTCAACTGAGGGGTGTAGATACCGTTGAGTGGCTAATTATCAATGATGGCAGTACAGACCGCACCGTAGACGTAGCCCGCTCCTATGGCGTAGACCACATTGTCAATTTTAAACACAATCAGGGACTAGCCAAAGCTTTCATGGCAGGAATCGAAGCTTGCTTGAAAGCAGATGCGGACATTATTGTCAATACCGATGCGGATAATCAGTACTGCGCTGATGACATTCCCAAACTCATACAACCTATTATATCAGGTCGAGCCGAAATAGTGATCGGGGCGCGACCGATTCAGAAGATTAAGCACTTCTCCCCTATTAAAAAGTGTCTACAAAAATTCGGTAGTTGGGTAGTCCGAATTGCTAGCAATACTAATATCATTGATGCTCCCAGTGGATTCCGAGCCTTTAGCCGAGAAGCCGCCTTAAAGCTAAATGTCTTTAATGAATACACTTACACCCTAGAAACTATTATTCAAGCTGGACAAAAAGGCATCGCTATTACGTCTGTACCAATCCGCACCAATCGCTATTTACGCCCGTCCCGTCTAGTCAAGAGTATCAGTGCCTATGTTAAGCGATCGCTAATCACTATCCTGCGAATCTCCATGACCTACAACCCCCTGAGATTCTTTATCACCTTGGGGACAATTCCATTTACCCTAGGAACCTTACTGGGGATTCGTTGGTTAATCCTATACTTCGCTGGTACTCCCAAAGCTCACGTACCCAGCCTAGTTTTAGCTGCTATTCTGATTCTAATGGGCTTTCAACTGTGGATATTTGGTTTAGTGGCAGACCTAATGGCAGTCAATCGTCAACTTCTAGAAGACATCCAACTACGACTACGTCGATTGGAAGTTGACTCCAATCACACTCCCCATTTGCCATCAACCGGAAATCATCAACAGCGGGAAAACCGTGATGAGGGGGGAGAAGGAGAAGAATTTGTCAATAGTTTCTTGAATCGTTGAGACTCCCATTGTTATAGTTGGAAGCTCTTAAGACTACTTGTTATAGTGGGAAGCTCTTAAGACTACTTTTGGCTGAAAAGAATTAATCACTCTCGGACTCTCGGACTAACGCACTCAGCAGTAAATAATGACCAGAGACCTATTCGCCCGTCAAGCCCTAAACCAAATCCCTAAAATCCTTACCCTCCTAGACCGCAATCCCCACAGTCCCACCTACGGCTGCTTTGACCGTAACTTCTGGCACTATAAAATAATTGATTTTCCTAGTGGGATGGCACAGGAATTTGTCTGGCCCCTAGCACTAGCCTATCATACCCACTTGCCAGATAACCCGTTCTACCAGCAACCAGTAATTCTCGATTGGGTCGAAGCAGGGATACTTTTTGCTGCATCCAGTTCCCATCCCGATGGCTCCTGTGATGATTATTTCCCTTTTGAGCGTGCTGCTGGAGCCGCCGCCTTTTCTTTATTGGCTAGCATCGAAAGTTACAAAGCCATGGGACTCCATAACCCCATTGCCTTACAATTCTTTGAAAAACGAGCAGATTGGCTAGCCCATCACATGGAAAGTGGACAGCTCAGCAACCACCAAGCCTTGATTGTCTTATGTTTAGACCTGCTATCGGAACTGTTGCATACCAATCAATGGGATAGAGCGCGATCGCAAAGACTAGAGCAAGTATTATCCTGGCAAAGTCCCGAAGGTTGGTTTATAGAATACGAAGGCTGCGACCCAGGCTACCACACCTTAACGATTTCCTGTCTAGCCAGGATTTATCTGTTGAGATTAGACCCACGCCTAAAAGAAGCTCTGATCAAAGCTGTCGAATTAGCCGCACAATTCATCCATCCCGATGGTTCCTATGGCGGAGAATACACTAGCCGTAACACTTACAACTTTTTTCCCCATGGCTTTGAATTAGTAGGACGCTGGTTTCCAGAAGCCCTAGAGATTAATGACCGCTTCTTGGTGGGATTAGCTAATGGTCTTGGTCCCTGTTACGCCGATGATCACATTATTGGTCACCATACATGGAATTATCTCCTATCTTGGCGGGATTTTGTCAGCAACCGACCCAAACCAACTCCCCGTCGCAGTGGTCGCGTATGGTTGAAAGACGCCAACATCCTAATTGACCGCCGTCGAGGTACAGAACTTTATTTAGCTTTGAATAAAGGAGGCGTTTTTAAGATATTTCGAGACAATCAATTAATTGCTTCAGATACCCATTTTTCTATATTAGTACAAAACAGAGGTAAATTAAAAAATGCTGTTGGTCATCTGATTGATGACTATCAAGTTAAAGTCAGTGAAGATGAAATTCTGATTGAGGGAAACTTGGGATGGGCGAAACAGAAGCAAATGACTCCAATGAATTTACTAATTCTGCGGGGAGTGATGTTAACGATAGGACGCTTCTTTCCCAATTTAATTCGGAAATTATTGCAGAAATTATTAATTACTGGGAAAAAAGACGCTCCCTTCTGCTTTCGCCGATATTTTTATTGGCAAGGTGAGCGATGGTTAGTAATTGATGAATTACAAGCTAAGTCTTGGAAATCGGTACAAAGTGTCGGCATTGGTGGTGACCAGACATCGATTTATGTGGTCATGAGTCGTACTTTTCAAGCAGGACAATTACAAGCCTGGGTTGACCTAAGTGATGAGGTGCAAACCTTGGATGATTATGAATGGTTGAAGTTCGAGCAGCGTTTTTGAGATCAGATAACTGGGAAAATATTTTTGAGTGCCTCAGTGGTCAAGTGTTGTGTGATCAATGCTTATCCCAACTATAGCGCTATTAAATTTGTGGTGATTAGATCATGTCTTATCAAAAAAATGGCGTTGCTGATTCTGGGTATGGTTTTGCCCCCCTAACCCCCCAATTCTGGGGGGAATAAGACGTTCAAAGTCCCCCGAGCGAGCAATCCCTCGCTCGGGGGATTTAGGGGGCTTTAACAAAACCAGATGATTGCGCATTCATTCCTTAATTCAGCAACGCCAAAAAAATTAGGGCTATATTTAATCCTCCCCAACCAAATTATTATACCGCTATAGTTTTGATAGGCTCCTACTCTTAAGTAAAGATAGCGCTATTTAATTAAGAGTATCCTTTGCCTCCGCCGGTCAAGTAATAGCGCTATAGTAATTGGGTTCAATTCAAGCTACTAAATATAGCGCTAATCTAATCAGCTTACTAACTTCCTAAAACTATAACGATAGCCAAGATATTAAATTATGTAACAATTACCAAAAAATACTAGCACTATTTAAAAATTTGTGTTAACCTCAGATATAAACTATACAAGAGCGCTATAGTAAAGAGGAAAAGGCATGGTAGCAAAAGACATAGTGGAATTTTAGGAAGAATCTGAGGGTAATCTATATAGGCTAAGGTTTTTAGGTTAGTCTCTTTCGCGACTCAATCCGATCACAGAAACAGTTTCGATAGCAATGCCCACCTGCTGAGAGAGATGGTGTCAGCGTTTTGACAATGTCTTCAAATTGGTGCTATTTGGAATTTTATTCACAATTATAATTTAGCGCTGCCTTAGGCACTGCTTAATAGACCGGTTGTAAATCATAACATCACTAATTCTACAGAACTGCCCATAATTTTTATTAGATGATATGAACTATAAAAATTGGATGGAAAAATGGAGAAATCGAAATCTCTACTACTATAAAGACTTAGAAAAGTTTTTCCGCTTTTCAACACGTCCTGGCTATTCTGTCTTAGAGGTTGGTTCACGTTTGGGGTACTTATTAGCGGCTGTTAATCCAAGTTATGGCCTCGGAATTGATAGAAATTCCGAGGCCGTCGAAGATAGTCAGAAAAGTTTTCCAGGACTGGAGTTTCAGGTAGAGAATATAGAATATTTTCAACCCCTAGAGAAATTTGATTATATTTTATTGGCCAATACAATCAGCTACATAGAGGATATACAGAAGGCATTACATTCTATAGAAAAAGCCTGCCATAATAATAGCCGTTTGGTCATGACGTTTCAAAACCCTGTATGGGAACCTATTCTACAATTTGCCACCTTGATCGGGCAACGCATGCCCTTATCAGATCTCAACTGGTTGAGTCTGGAAGATATTCAAAATTTATTACAACTAACTGGTTTTGAAGTCCTTTATCACGGAAAAAGATTACTCTTTCCAAAGCGAGTGCCACTAATAAGCTATTTTATAAATCGGTTCCTAGCACCCTTGCCTTTTATCAACCAACTTTGTTTATGTGAGTATATTATTGCCAGATTACAGCCTAAAGATGCTGATGCTCAAACCCAAATTCAGCAAAGGACTTGTTCAGTGATTATTCCAGCACGAAACGAAGCAGGGAATATCGAAGCTTGCGTCACCCGGATGCCAAAATTGGGCCGACATACTGAAATCATCTTTGTAGAAGGAAACTCTAGAGATGACACCTGGTCAGAAATTCAACGGGTTCAGGAAAAGTACAAAGATCGATGGGATATAAAAGTTGCCCAACAATCAGGGATAGGCAAAGGAGACGCAGTTCGCCAAGGCTTTAACATGGCAACAGGAGACGTTTTTATTATCTTAGATTCCGATTTAACCGTTAAGCCAGAAGATTTAGTTTACTTTTTCGAGGCGATCGCTTCTGGATACTGTGAATTTGCTAACGGTTGCCGCCTCATCTACCCAGTAAATGCTACTACTATGCCCTGGTTGAACCGAATGGCTAACCGTTTCTTCGCCTGGCTACTATCCTATCTTCTTAATACTAAAATCAAAGACTCTCTCTGTGGAACCAAGGCAATTTCAAAAGAGAATTATTGCCGCATTGCGGAAAATCGGAGTTACTTTGGTGATTTTGACCCTTTTGGCGATTTTGATTTGTTATTCGGCGCTGCGAAGTTAGGATTAAAAATAAATGATATTCCCGTCCGTTATATGCCCAGAACCTATGGCGCTTCAAATATTCAGCACTTTAAGGAGGGGTTGGTACTTTTTAAAATGTGTGCTTATGCAGCCAAGAAGATAAAGTTTTCCTAATTATATAGCTGACTTCTGTGATTACTATGCTTAACTTATTAAGACTTCCTGAGTTATCTAAGATGACCAATCTAGATAATCCAAACAACATCCATGTATTAAGGGCAATAATTCAGCGCAAACCCTTTCTTATAAAAACTTATAATAGTTTTTATAATCAGTTATTAGTGAGAATTAAGACAATTCCACCAGATGGTAAAATTGTGGAGCTTGGTAGTGGTGCTAGTTTCTTAAAAGAATACAATTCTCAAATTATCACTTCAGATGTCTTACCCTATGATGGTGTTGATCTAGTTTTTTCTGCTTTAGATATGCCCTTTGAAGACAACGATCTTAGTGCCATCCTGATGATTGATGTATTGCACCATATTAAAGATTCGCGACAATTTTTTCGGGAAGCAGATCGTTGCCTTAAGCCTGGTGGAAAACTTGTCATGATCGAACCAGCAAATACTTGTTGGTCTAACTTTATTTATAAGAATTTTCACCATGAACCATTTAATCCACGGGGGTATTGGGGTTTTGAAGAAGGGGGACCATTGTCAGGAGCAAATATGGCTATTCCTTGGATTATTTTTAACCGAGATAGCGAACTTTTTCGGGAAGAATTTCCTCGTTTAAGAGTACGAAGTATAAAAAATCATACACCCTTAAGATATCTGATTAGTGGAGGATTGTCTATGAGACAACTTCTCCCATCAGCCCTTTTTAGTCTAGTGCAATTTATGGAATGGCTTCTATCACCCCTTAATCCTCACTTGGGAATGTTCATGACGATTGAACTAGAAAAAGTAATTTAAGTGATAGCTAATGCTTAAATTAATAATAAGGATAATTATATTAAAACAACTACGTTAATGCTTCTATGAACATCAGTCATTTCCGGCAGAAAGTATCTAAAAAAAAGCAATTTGTTTATTTATTTATTATCCCGGTTATCTTCGCTGTTATTTCTCTGATTATTAGACAGGAATTCGGTCCATATTGGCTTGGAATAAACTCTGATCCTGAGTATGCTTATCTCCTAAATTTTTTAAATATCATCCAATTCCAAACACCTGGTCATACCGATCATCCGGGCACTACTCTACAAGTTTTTGGTGCTATTGTTATTCAAATCACTTATTTTATTCAGTACCTGACGAATTCTGTTGTTTCTAATATTACAGAATCTGTACTGCAAAATCCTGAGTTTTATTTGATCACTGTCAACACCATCCTGCTTCTTATCATAACATCTTGCTTGTTGCTGGTGGGTTTAGTTGCTTTTGCATTCTCTCAGAATATTGCGTTGAGTTTACTATTACAGTTAGGACCTTTTTTGTGGACTCCCCTACAAGAATCCACCCGTGTGAGACCGGAAACCCTACTACTTTCTTTGACTCAAGTGTTGGTGATTCTGCTGCTATTTTATCTTTACTCAGAGAGAGCCCGATTGCCTAAATTTGCCCTAGCTATCGGTATAGTTTTGGGATTAGGGATATCCACAAAAGTCACATTTATCCCCATGATACTGGTGATTATGCTGCTTCCTGGTTGGTTTCAGAAAGGATTAGCAATTTTTACAACAATAGTCACGTTTTTTATTACAACATCTCCTATTTTTTCCCAATACCCTCGTCTTTTTAATTGGTTGACGTCGATTGCGACCCATACAGGACACTATGGCAGTGGTAATCCAGGTTTAGTTGATATTTCAAATTTACCAAGCACCTTTATTAACTTGATTCCCCAGGATAGATTTTTCTTTTATACTGTTGGCTTATCGGTATTAAATTTCTTCATTGTTACTGTTTGGTTTTGGTTGGCTAGACCGACCTTACAAAATTTCGATTTACAACACAAATACTCTCCTATCGTCCCCGTTCAAAAGCTTTATTTATTGTACTTATGTCTTTTGTTGATTATTGGGTTTCAAATAATGCTTACGTTAAAACACCCTGCTACTCATTATTTAATCCCATCTATGGGGTTATGTAGTCTGCTGATTTGGGTGCAAGTTACTCTATTTGAACAACAACTGACTACTCTTTTACAACCAAGTATTTATGCAAAACTAAGTCTACTTGTGTTAACGGTGTATGTGACAGCAAGTGCCGCAGTTACTTATCAGCTAATGTTACAGGATAAAAATAGTCATCAATCTTATAGGGGTGAAATTAAAACTATTAATCAGTTGATTAAGCAAAATTACAATAATTGTATTCACGTAAGATATTATCGGTCTAGCGATAGACAATATGCACTCAAGTTTGGTAACGATTTTGCTTCAAATCGGTTTTCTAAGGTCTTAGAATATAGTTTTCCTGATGGATTTTTCTACAATATCTGGTCTCGTAAATATGAATCTTTTAATCAAGAATTAGATTTAAGTAATCTTATAGAGAAGAATTGCATTATTTTTCAGGGTAGCCCCTTGAACGAAGCACATTATTCACAATTCATGCCAAGCACAACAATAGAAATAATTTTTGAGGGTCAGAGCGAAAGCCTTTACAAGCTAATACAAAAGCCCAATGACGAAATAAAGTAGGTGGGCAGCTAGGGCAAACCCATCTAATCCTCATAACCCAGCTTAGAAAAGAGTTTGACTAACCCTAATTATTAATTACTGGTAAAAAAGACGCTCCCTTCTGCTTTCGCCGATATTTTTATTGGCAAGGTGAGCGATGGTTAGTAATTGATGAGTTACAAGCTAAGTCTTGGAAATCGGTACAAAGTGTCGGAATTGGTGGAGACCAGACATCGATTTATGTGGTGATGAGTCGTACCTTTCAAGCAGGACAATTACAACCCTGGGTTGACCTAAGTGATGAGGTGCAAACCTTGGATGATTATGAATGGTTGAAGTTCGAGCAGCGTTTTTGAGATCAGGTAACTTGGAAAATAGTTCTGAGTGCCTCAGTGGTCAAGTGTTGTGTGATCAATGCTTATCCCAACTATAGCGCTATAAAATTTGTTGGTAATTAGATCACCTTTGCTGTGAAATTAATAGCGCTATATGAATTGGAACAATAAACATAGCGCTATATAAAACCACTAACAACACTGAATAAAGCTAGCGCGCTTATTAAGCTAACGGCCAAGATACTATAACGCTACATTAATTCATTAGCTAACACTCTGATGATTAAACTATAGCGCTATTTAATTTCTTGCCAATACTGTTTAAATCACCTGTCCCAAAAAGCAATAGCGCTATAGTAATTTGACTAATAAGATTAATCAAACTACATCAACGATCTAGTACTTTACTTCCCACTCTAAACTCAAACCTATAACACTATATAAACAACATAGTATTAAATTATGTAACATTTTTTACCAAAACACTAGCGCTATTTAAAAATCTGTGTTATATTAAAATCATGAACAAACAATAGCGCTAGACTAAAAGGCAAAGACATGGCAGCACAACAGATAACTACAATTGGAACCACTCAAGCAGCTTATCTTTTAGGAATTTGTGTCCAACGAGTTCGCCAACTCCTCAAAAGCGGCAGAATTAAAGGCGCTCAAAAAGTTGGCAGATTTTGGCAAATTCCCCTATTTAACGGCATGCCCAGAGTCATTCCTGGTAAGCGTGGACCAAAAGGAACCTGGAAAAAAGTTGCTCAAAAGGTGGCGACTTACATCCACGTCAACCAGCAAATTATTAAGGAAAATAGAAAATACGATACTTACAAGCCTGTCCTGACCGTCAAACAAGGCAACCGCAACACCTACGGTCATTATGTAGAAATCAAAGGCCCATCTCGCTTAGTTTATCAACCCAATTGTCCTAAGCATTGTGGGGCTACGGTGTGGCTAGAAGTTGACCCAGCTGTTGAAATTCTGACTAAAGTTTTTGGTTAGCATCAGATGTTGAAGGTTGTTCGCCTTTGGCGTTCCCCTAGGGTAGATTGAAGGTTGACCGTTGCCGGTTGCCTTTTGCCTTTTGCCTTTTGCTGCTAATCCATGAAACGACTAATCTCGATTGCCATCAGCCTAATCATCCTAGGGGTAATTTATACCAAAATTGACTTTCCCGAACTGATCGCTGTATTTAAAGAATGCGATCGCATGTGGATGGCGATTAGTCTGGGCATGGTGATTCCGATCACCCTGTTTACGGCTTGGCGACTGCAACAACTAATGCCGACGGGTTCCCAACTCCGATTTTGGGAAGCCAATCGCCTGATTTTAGCTGCCAGTACCCTGAATATGGTCTTGCCCTCCAAAATGGGAGATATTGCTAAAGCCTACTTTATGAAGCAGCGGGGTAATTTAGCTGGGAGCTTGTCGTTAGCCATCGTGATTTTCGAAAAAGCTTGTGACATGCTGTCTCTACTGCTATGGTGTGTCTTTGGTTTATTACTATATCCGGGCAAAAATGACTTCTTTTGGCTGATGACCGCTGGGATAATTTTCGGGTTAATTCTAGGGCTATTCCTGCTAAGCTCCCGCAAATTTGCCCATTTATTTTTCTTGCTGACAAAAAAAATTGCACCCAAAAAATTCCGCTCAAAGCTAGAAAAAATGCAAACTTCTTGGGGGGAAATGCACGGCTACTTCTGGCATGACCCCAAGCAGTTATTCAAAATTACCCTAACTTCAATTTTTATCTGGTTCTTACACTTATTGCAAATTTGGTTATTTATCCTCGCCCTCAACGCCTGGACACCCTTTTTAACCAATCTCGCTCTGTCCCCCCTAGCCATTTTAGCGGGATTGTTACCACTAACCTTTGCGGGGGTTGGCACCCGTGACGCTGCGCTAATTTTCTTCTACCAACCCTATTTTCCGGCTGCTACAGCTGCCGCCTTAGGGTTGCTGTGTACTTCCCGCTACCTACTTCCCGCCATTGGTGGATTACCCTTTCTAGGACAATATTTGACTACAGTGCGTAACTTGGGAAAAAAACCTTCTTAATTTGACTGTTGTCAAGGGGAGATGTATGTTAAATTTATTTAAATTCGGAGCAGTTTAGTTAATATTTTTTTAAACAACCGCTCAGGGATGGCACAATTCCCCAACAGCAAATACTATAGTCTGTAGCGGAAACCCATCCTTCAACAGGCAGCTAAAATGCTCAATAGTAATGGTCGTGAGGGAAAAAGGTGAGGCAACAATCTATGTTAATCAGTCGCAGAACTTTACCCCCTAGCTCTGGCAAGCGGGTCAAACCTAATCCAACGGTTCATAAAAACTTCACCAAGTGGAAAACTAGTTGGCAACCTACCAATCAGACACTAGCTGAGCCAATAATTGACCGTAAAAGAGTGGAAAAATCTCTCTTAGCAGTCCAACAGAGATATCGGTCTCTATTTGAAAACTCCACTGATGGTATCTTTAAAATTACCCCTGATGGTTACTATATAGCCTGCAACCCATCACTAGCTAGACTATATGGCTATGAATCACCTAACCAATTCCTCAGTCATGTAACTGGTGTTGGGGAGTACCTTCACAAAGATCCCCAGCGACGCTATCAATTCCTTGAACTACTGCACTTGAGGGGTTTGGTAGAGGATTTTGAATCCCAGGTCTATCGCCAAGACGGCACCCTAATGTGGATTTGCGAAAGTGCTTGGGCAGTGCGTGATGCTACTGGTTACATTCTATACTACGAAGGTTTTGTAAAAGATATTACTAAACAAAAATTAACTGAAGCAGCTTTACAAGCAGCACAAGCAAAATTAGAAGCCCAAAGCCAGGAACTGGAGAATGTCTTAAAGAAGCTGCAACTGGCTCAAGAGCAGTTAAAGCAAAGTGAAACAATGTCCACCTTAGGACAGTTATGCGCTGGTGTTGTTCACGAAATCAACAATCCACTTAACTTTATCTGTGGAAATGTGACTCCAGCAAGGGACTATAGCGAAGATTTATTAAGACTGTTGGGATTATATGTCAAACACTATCCCCAGCCTGTAGCCGAAATTCAACAGTACGCCGATGCAATTGACCTAGATTTCCTAATCCAAGATTTTCCCAAAGCCCTATCATCCATGGGATTAGGTGCAGAACGCTTGCAACAGATTGTGCAGTCAGTGCGCCACTTTTCCCGACAGCAGACCGATGAAAAGCAGCGCGTGAATATTCATCAAGGGATTGATAGTACTCTGACTATCCTCCATAATCGCTTAAAGCCCAAAGGAAACAATCCCGGGATTACCGTGACCAAGGACTATGGAAAACTCCCTTTAGTGGAGTGCTACTCTGGTCCAATCAACCAAGTGTTGATGAACCTGCTGTGCAATGCCATTGATGCTCTAGAAGAGGCACAGGTTAATAGGTTCTTTGTTAGAGGTTCTTCACCTGTTCAGGTAGACAGGTTTAAGGTTCGAGTTTCCCCTCAGTCTTCTGATTCCCCGCAAGGTGTAAATCAAAAGACACCAGCACTGCCTAATATCACCATTCGGACAGAATTTATAGGCAGCAATGGTGATCTTGGGGACAGTTCTGGTGGACAGGTCGTGATCAGAATCATCGATAATGGTCCGGGAATGACAGAAGAGGTTAAACAGAAGATATTTGAACCATTCTTCACCACCAAATCAATCGACAAGGGAACTGGCTTAGGGCTAGATATCTGCCGGAAAATCGTTGTTGAACAGCATGGCGGTCAAATCCTATGTACCTCTAATCCCGGTAAGGGAACAGAATTTGCGATCGCAATTCCTGTAGGTTCATATCATAAAGGCTTGCAGGCAAAACAGACGAACCAATCACCAATGACTAACGACCAATGACTAATGACTAATGACTAATTAAACTTTTGCCTCCAAAGACTTGAGATATTCAGTATTGACTCCCGATTCTCGGGTTAGGGCGATTTTGCCAGTCCGGGCAATTTCGCGGATACCAAACTTATTCAGCATTTGGGTCAGTGCTACCATTTTACCTGGGTCTCCCACAACTTCTAGAGTTAGTGACTCCTCAGATGTATCTACGATATGGGCACGAAACACCTGGGCTAATTCAAGAATCTCCGAGCGGGTGGAACTAGTAGTGTTAACCTTGAGCAGCATCAACTCCCTTTCGACACAGGGAATTGTGGTAATATCCTGTACTTTGAGGACATTAATTAGCTTATAGAGTTGCTTAGTCAGCTGCTCAATGCTGCTGTCATCTCCAGGTACTACCATCGTAATTCGAGATATACCAACCTGCTCAGTTGGTCCAACGGCAAGACTTTCGATATTGAAGCCTCTACGGGCAAATAAACCAGCAATGCGAGTTAGAACACCGGCTTCATCTTCAACTAAAACGGAAAGGGTATGTTTCATAGTTTGACTTGGGAGTGGTGGGGGCGTGTGCTGCCTAAATTGCTATCAACGTGATTTATTGGTGAGACTGTTGAGTGGTTAAGTGTTGACTAGCCCGATACTTTTTAGCTACCAAAGTCTACCAAGATAGACTTTTGCCCGCCAATGCAAGATGCTTTCACATCCAGGGGGTATCTCCGCGCTTCTCTGACGGAATATCCCGCGAGCGCCATAAAAATGTCAAAAAAGCTGGTTCCACCGGGATAGAGAGCGCAACTATTAAACCCTTGGTTTTCGGCTTTAATTTAAGTTACATAATAATCCCTGTCGGTGTTACCATAATTTAATTCTAACAAATAATAAGAGTTTTTGGGAGACTCTGCGACATTTTCTCTAGCTGTTTACTAACCCTTTTTTAAGGGGGGATAAGGGATGAGCAACGGTTAACTGTTAAGTTTTTTGAAGCTAAGCGTCAACGGTCAACGGTAAACCAACTACCATTTTATCCAGGTTTTGAGTAACCAAGAACTCTAGTAACAGTGTGCTGTATCTAAAGATATATTTTTTCTGAAACTAGGCAGCTAATTGCCAAATTCCTCGGTAACATAAAAATCGATAAAAACTGATTGGAGTGAAACACAATATTTATGGGTTGGTTACAACGACTTTTTGGATTTGGAAGCCCAGAGGAAGCTGCCGCAGCTAGTACCCCTTCAGAAGATGCACCAGCAGGAGATGACATTCCCCCAGAACGACTGGGGTTAAATGGAGAATACGACCAAAGCGGCCTTGCCAAGCGAGTTGTTTGGGCTTTTGACCAAGACAACGACCTGGATGACGAGGAGAGGCTCTGGGTTGCTCAAACTGGCGGTAAAGTTGTGCTGAAAGGAGAAGTAGCTAGCCAGGAGGTTCTAGATAAGATGGTTGATGTTGCCTCAGGTGTAGATGGTTGCACGGAGGTTGACACTGATCAAGTGAGCGTCGGCTAATAGGGATTTTGGGTATAATCAAACCTTAGCTCCTAGCCACTCTAACAGGATCAGATTCACCTGTTCCGGACATTCATCGTGGGGACAGTGACCAGCATGATCTAACTCCAATAGCTCTAAATTAGGATTGAGTTTAACAAACTTGCGAGCTAAGATGGGGGGAATCATTCGGTCTTTTAGTCCCCACATCAATAGCATAGGAATATCTAATGTAGGTAATAGGGATTTGACCGGTAGACTAAAGTTAGGAGCACTCATCCCTCTCAAAAGTCTACTAAAGGTTGCCGCAGCTCCGGGATCGGTGGCAGGTACACTCAGAATTTCTACTAAATCATCTGTAACTGCCTCTGGATTAGCATAAGCTAACCCTGCCCACTTACGAACAACCGTTGGACGTCGTACTACGTAAAATAGGGCTTTGAGTAGCACTGGTGATGCCACTAGATTCTCAACTGTTGAGACTATCGGTCCGAGCCAACTAGGAATGGCTTCTTCTCGGGCTTGGAAATCTGGTAAATTAATCATCACCAGACCTTTAACCATCTCTGGATGGGTTGCTGCTGCTCCTAGACCAACTAGGGAACCAATGGAGTTACCTACTAACACTACGGGTTTTTGGATAAATGTTTGCCAAAATTCATAAACCTGAGCTACCCAAAGGTCAATGGTGTAGTCAACCGCAGCTTTCCGGGATGCCCCAAAACCCAGCAGATCTAAAGCATAAACGGTATGATGTTGACCGATTACGTCTAGGTTATTACGCCAATGCCCGACCGAAGCACCAAACCCATGAAGCAGAATAACTGGTGTTGTCGGCTGGACAGTTAGGGGTTGGGGTGGGCGAAAATAGGTATAACGGATCGGCCAACCCCGCCAGACCCAATCCCTTTGACTACCAACTCGTTGCTGCCAATGCAAAGATTTGGTCACAAACTGCCTCAACTTCAAAAATATTTACAAAGCTTCTTGTGTCCATTATGCCTTCCCTATCAGGCAAAGGAGTAAGTTATAACTATTCCATCGGCCTTAGTTTCCTACGTGATGTTAATAATTTGAACAGAAACAAGAAAGGAATTAGTAAAATGGCAAGTGTATGTAGTAAGTCTATTTTTTGATTAATCCACTTAAGAAAATAAACAAACGCCTGTGAGTGATAATAGAAGACGCCAACGCGATCTACCCCAAATTAACGAAAGAATTAGGTTTCCCAAGATTAGAGCCATTGATACCGATGGGGCACAGCTGGGTATAATCACACCTCAAGATGCCCTGCGGATTGCTGAGGAAAAGGAGTTAGATCTTGTCCTGGTTAGTGACAAGGCAGATCCGCCAGTTTGTCGCATCATGGACTATGGCAAGTACAAATTTGAACAAGAGAAGAAAGCCCGTGAAGCCAAGAAGAAGCAGCACACGGCTGATGTCAAAGAAGTGAAGATGCGCTACAAAATAGAAGACCATGACTACAATGTGCGGGTCAATCAAGCGGAGCGCTTCCTGAAATCTGGCGATAAGGTCAAAGCTACCATTACCTTCCGAGGTCGAGAAATCCAACACAGTAATTTAGCTATGGCACTACTCGAGCGCATGGCTAATGATTTACAGGAATTGGCAGAAGTCCAGCAAGCCCCTAAGCGGGAAGGTCGCAACATGATGATGTTGCTCTCCCCCAAAAAATAGTGGTTATAGTGATTGGTCATCAGTGATTGGTCATTAGTGATTGGTCATTAGTGATTGGTCATTAGTCATTGGTCATTAGTCATTGGTAGCCACATGTGCAGGTGCCTGGAATTCATGTCTGAATACGTATGCACGGAGCAAGCAGCTTAAAATACCAAGGACTAGTGACGAAGGACTAGTGACGAAGGACGAAGGACTCTATGAAATTGCCATCTCCGACTCGCCTGAAGGGTGACTGGGTTAGAACAATCCTAGAGTGGGTGAATCTTCGCCCAGAAGAAGGCGAGCGGACATTGTTGATGTTCGCCTTCCATACCACCACTTCCATTGGACTGCTTTGGTTAGAGTACAGTGCCATTGCCTTGTTTCTAGAGAAATATGGCGCGAAGTGGTTACCGGTGATTTATATTGCTAGTTCCGTGATCTGCTCTGGGTTGGGAGTATTATACTCCTGGTTGCAGAGCATTTTACCCCTGAGGTCAGTCTTGGTAGCGATCGCAATCCTAGCTGCCTTACCCTTGTTAGTGTTCCGCCTAGGCTTGGAGATTGAGTATGGCTATATTACTGTAGTCACTATCTTTCTATTGCGATTGTGGATGGATGCGGTGTACATCCTCAATGACCTTAATTCCCAGGTAGCGGCTAATCAATTATTCAACATTCGGGAAATTAAGCGTACTTATCCCCTCATCTCCAGTGGACTTTTGGTAGCTGATGTCCTCTCTGGCTTCTCATTACCTCTATTATTGCTGTTAGTGGGACTCAACAATGTGGTGGCTTTTGGGTCTGGCATGATGCTCCTCGGAGCACTGATCTTGGTTTATCTATGTCAGCACTACCAGCAAGCCTTTCCTAACTCCCCAGCACGACAGTGGGAAGAAATGGAGCCAGACTTTGCTGTGCGTCAGCCGAGTCAATCCCTCAGACGGTATGTCATCCCTTTATTTGCCTTTTTTATCTTAGGGGAAGCCCTGTACCTCCTAATTGAATTTCAGTATATGGGTCAATTGGAGGACAAACTGGATAGTTCAGCCATTGCTGGTTTTCTGGGTATATTCAGTGGCACTTTGGGACTTTTTGAACTGGTGACCCAATGGTTTATCTCTAGTCGGGTGATTGATCGCTTTGGTCTTTTCCTAAGCGCTATGGTATTACCTGGTTCTTTATCTGTGATTGGCTTAGTTACCCTAGCTAACATGGCAAGTTGGCTAAATTTTAATATTGGGTTGTTGCCTAGCTGGATAACAGGGCTATTTATTAGTGTAGTCTTACTCCGATTCGTTGATGAACTATTGCGCTTTACTTTAATTGCTAGTGTTCAACCGGTACTCTTCCAAGCCTTACCATCAGGGTTACGCTCTGTGGTGCAGACTACTGTACAAGGGATTGCCAAACCCATGACTACTGGCATTACTGGTCTTGGGATTTTAGCTACCATTGGGCTGCTGGATTGGGCTTTCCCCAATTTTGAGCCATTGCGGCATTGGGTGTTTATTCTAATGGTAGTGATTTTTGCCCTATTATGGCTGCTGAGTACCTGGTTGATGCGGGCTAATTATGGTTCATTGCTGCTGATCAATGCTGAGCAAGGACGTTTGGGTTCTGCCAATACCAATTTGCTGGATACTAAGACCGTCTTTGAGGAAGCGGTAAAGCGACTGAAAACTGAGCCGAAGAACCGCTCTGCTTACATTCAACTGTTGTATCAAATGGCTCCGGAAAAAGCGAGTAAGGTTCTTTCTCCCTTGCTGGGAGAAATGTCTACAGATTTGCAGCGCCAGAGTTTAGAGGTGATGTTGCCCTATCCCAACCCAGATTGTCTAAAAGATGTGTCTGGGTTGATTGATCAAAGACCACCAGTAGAAGTCCTGGCCTTAGCATTGCGCTATCTTTGGCTGGCTCAGGAAGACCTGAATATTCGGACAATTAAGCCTTATCTACAACCGGCTGTTGACCCAACTGTAAGAGCTACAGCAGCTGCATTAATTATGGGTCGGGGTACACCAAAAGAGAAATTTGAAGCCGTCAAAACCCTGCGGCGGATGCTCACCTCAAAAAAAGAGCAAGAACGGTTGATGGGTACCCGAGCTTTGGCAGAGATGGATTACTTGGAATCCTTGGTGGTTTATATTGATGACCTGTTAAGGGATAAGTCATTAAAGGTACGCTGTGCTTGTTTAGAGGTGATTGCTGCTAAAAGATTTGAAAAGTACTATCCGTCTTTAGTCAAGGCACTCTACTACACCTCTACCCGCAATGCTGCTCGTATGGCGTTGGTCAAGCAAGGGGATGAAGCCATTCCTTTATTGAGGGTTTTGTCTGAAGATATTCACAAGCCAGACCCAGTCAGGCGGCAAGCTTGGATGGCTCTCGGTGAGATTGGCAGACTCCAGGCTATAACTCAGAAGGGTACTCCTGAAGCTATGAAGCATTTGGTACAACAGTTGATGAGTAGTTGGGGGACAACCCGTCGTAATATTCTCACGATCCTGCTGAAGATTCCAGGGGAAGTTGGGATTGAAGCGGTGATGAACGAGTTAGGGCGTAGGGTCGTAGAAGCCTTAATTGAGCAAGAATTGATGTTTTTGGGTCAAATTTATGGCGCACTGCTGGATTTGACCTCAAAGAAAATAGCTGGACTGGAGGCAGATTTGCTGCGGCAGGGGCTTAATGATCTTCAACAAGATCTGGTGGATGTGTGTTTCTTACTCATGAAGTTTCTTTATCCATCGAGTGCCATCAAAGCAGCTGAGTTTAATCTAGCATCCCATTCTCGGTCAAACATTGCCCTAGGGTTAGAAATTTTGGATAATACCCTAGATATTCCTAATAAGAAAGTATTTTTGTCAATTTTAGACCGGCGTTCTCTGAAAGAAAAATTAGCTGCCCTAGTGGATTTAGTGCCTTATCAACCCATGAGTGTAAGCGATCGCTTACGTCGGTTAATCGAGTTACGACATTTCTTGTCAGATTGGCCCCTAGCCTGTTGTTTTCATGTGGCCAGAGCAGCACACTGCTCCCTAGCACCAGCAGCGGCTCTGAGTTGCCTACGTCATCCTACCGGTTTTGTGCGGGAAGCGGTTGTGGCTTATCTCAAAGAGATGTCACCTCGTGCTTGTGCAGAGTTGTTGCCAGTGCTTAGGAATGACCCAGATCCCTTGGTAGCTGCTCAAGCACAAGAGATTATCGGATAGTTTGATCAGTATAGTTGCCTATTGTTTGTACACTTTGCTGGCATCATCTCTAATCTCTGATGGCAGTGGACAGTAGACCTAGGGGTGAAATAATGTCTGAAATTACCACAGTACAGTGGTTGAATCTTAATTCCACGTCTAGGTCTAGTTAACCATTAACTATCAACAATTAGCGGTATGGGTTAAACTTGTATTTTACTACACAACGGCTAATCCCTAGCAGCCAACCGCTAACCTAACCGCTAACCAATGTTATCTAGCATTGATCGTTTAATTTTTATCAGGGGTGTCCCAATTTTTCACGAATTGCGGGACGATTTTCTGATGCGACTAGCCTCTGTGATGGACGAGCTAGACTTTCCTTCTAACCATACCATCTTTGCTCAAGGGGAAGAGGGTAGGGAACTTTATATTGTAGTCTCAGGTTTGGTAAGAGTTCACATTGGTGAGCGGAATTTGGCACAGTTCAAGCAAGGAGCCTGCTTTGGGGAGATGTCCTTGTTTGATGCAGAACCTCGTTCCGCTTCTGTGACCACCATCGAACCTTGCCATTGTTTGATGTTGACACAGCTACAACTCTATGATGCCATTGATGAGACACCAGAATTTGCAATTAAGATTATTCGTATGCTGTCCCGCCGTATTCGCGAACTTAACAGAAATTTGAATGCTGATCAGGTTAAAAAAGCACCATCGGATTTGAGAAGGGTCGGAAGTCGTTTAACTGATTTCCGTGCTTAAGATAAGTCCTAGTTTTTTGATACTAGTTTTTTTGGGTACTAGACGTGGCTCGTAGGTCCGTTAATCATTAACTTAATCAGCAACATCGGTTTATAATTAACAGTAACTATGTCTTTTGTTGGTCTACACATTCACAGTGATTATAGCCTACTAGATGGAGCATCTCAGCTACCAGCACTGGTGGATCGAGCTGTTGAGTTGGGAATGCCTGCGATCGCACTGACAGATCATGGTGTGATGTATGGTGCTATTGAACTGATTAAAGTTTGCCTAAAAAAGGGCATTAAGCCGATAATCGGTAACGAAATGTATGTGATTAATGGGGATATTGAGGTCAAGAAGCGTTACCGAAAATATCATCAAGTAGTCTTAGCTAAAGATACCCAAGGCTACAAAAATTTAGTAAAAATAACAACTATTTCTAACCTGAAAGGGATGCAAGGAAAAGGAATTTTTGCTCGTCCCTGTATTAATAAAGAATTACTGGAGCAATATCACGAAGGGTTAATTGTTACTAGTGCTTGTTTGGGGGGTGAAGTTCCCCAAGCTATCCTAAAAGGTGACTTAGATCAAGCCCGTAAAGTAGCTAAGTGGTACCAAGAGGTTTTTGGGGATGATTACTATTTAGAGATTCAAGACCACGGCTCTGTAGAAGACCGAGTGGTTAATGTTGCTATTGTCAAAATCGCTAATGAGTTAGGTATTAAAATTATTGCGACTAATGACTCCCACTTTATCTCCTGCTATGACGTAGAAGCTCATGACGCTTTGCTGTGTATTCAAACCGCTAAACTGGTTACGGAAGAGAAACGGATGCGCTATAGTGGCACGGAGTATCTCAAGTCAGCAGAGGAAATGAAACGGCTGTTTCGAGATCAT
The DNA here is from genome assembly GCF_010672005.1 of Moorena sp. SIO4A5. Classification (NCBI taxonomy): domain Bacteria; kingdom Bacillati; phylum Cyanobacteriota; class Cyanophyceae; order Coleofasciculales; family Coleofasciculaceae; genus Moorena; species Moorena sp. SIO4A5. The sequence goes on from NZ_JAAHHZ010000052.1 coordinate 34,183, forward strand.
TTACCGTCGCAGGTGATAGAGGATGCGATCGCAAATACCTTAGAAGTGGCAGATAAAGTCAAGCACTACAATATTATGGGGGAACCTCGCATCCCACACTACAAGGTATCCAAGGATTATACCCCTGACACCTATTTAGAAGAAATTACCTGGAACGGACTGATGAAGCGGCTAAAGTGTCGCTCTCGTAGTGAAATTGATCCAGTGTATAAAGCCCGGCTGGAGTATGAGTTAAAAATGCTCCAGCAGATGGGATTCTCTACCTACTTTTTAGTGGTTTGGGACTACATCAAATATGCCAGAGACAATGATATTCCCGTTGGTCCGGGTCGTGGTTCAGCAGCAGGTTCTCTAGTGGCTTATGCCTTAGAAATTACCAACATTGACCCCGTACATCATGGGCTACTGTTCGAGCGCTTTCTCAATCCAGAGCGGAAATCAATGCCAGATATTGACACAGATTTCTGCATTGAAAGACGGGATGAGGTGATTAAATATGTCACTCATCTTTATGGTGAAGACCGAGTAGCCCAGATTATTACATTTAACCGCATGACCTCTAAAGCGGTATTAAAAGATGTAGCGAGAGTGTTAGGAATTGCTTACCAAGACTCTAATCGTATGGCTAAGATGATTCCAGTGGCGCGAGGTAAGCCAGCCAAACTCTCAGTGATGATTTCTGATCAGACACCAACACCAGAGTTTAAAGAGGCTTACGATCAAGATCCGGAAGTTCGTCGCTGGGTGGATATGGCGATTCGGATTGAAGGGACAAATAAAACCTCTGGTGTCCATGCTGCTGGTGTGGTTATTTCAGCAGACCCTTTAGATGAAATTGTGCCATTACAGCTGAATAATGATGGTGCAGTGATCACCCAGTATTTTATGGAAGACCTGGAAGCTCTGGGACTCCTGAAAATGGATTTTTTGGGACTGAAGAACCTAACGACTATTCAGAAAACCAAAGAGTTAGTTAAAAAGACTAAAAATATTGAACTCGATTTAGATGAGATTCCCCTAGAAGAAATTAAATCTAGGAAAATTTTAGCCAAAGGTGAACAGAAGAAAAAACCCCCATATGTTCAAAAAACTTACGACCTTCTAGAAAAAGGCCAGTTAGAAGGAGTATTCCAATTAGAATCTTCGGGAATGCGTCAGGTGGTGCGAGACCTGAAACCTGACAGTATTGAAGATATTTCTTCAATTCTAGCTCTTTATCGCCCTGGTCCTCTGGATGCTGGTCTGATTCCTCAGTTTATTAATCGTAAACATGGTCGAGAAAAAGTAGAGTATCAACATCCTCTATTAGAGCCTATTTTAAGGGAGACTTATGGAATTCTATGTTTACCGAAAGGTACGTTAATTGATCAGCCCGATGGGTCTTATGTGCCCATTGAGGAAATTAAATCTGGCGACCTAGTATTAACCTCTGATGGTAAACAAGTTTGGCCAGCAAGGGTAGCCAAACAATGGCGCAGTGGTATCAAAGACATCCTGAAAATTACGTTATCTAGTGGTACAGTTATCTATTCCAGTAAAAACCATCGCTTTTTAACACCAGATGGAGACAAATTTGCCTATGAGCTGAAACCAGTAAACCCAGTCGTCAAGAATGCTAATGGTTTGGCTTCTCAAGTTTATGAAAAATTCCCTGGAGCTAGCAAGAGTTTAGACCCGGTGGTGCGTTACGGGACGGGCTGTTCCAAAGCTGGCTACGAGGCGGAAAATCAGGGCGACCCCGTCCCTAACGCACCCTACGGAACTCTACAGGCAACGCTAGCCAGACCGAAAGAGTCACATTACAAGACTTGGGATGTTCGGATAGTTTATGTTACTGCTGTTGAAGAGAGTGGGCAACAGGAGTGTTTTGATCTACAAATGGAGGAACAATCTTCCCCATACTTTCTGGCTCATGGCGTAGTAGTTCATAACTGCTTTCAGGAAAGCATCATGCGGATGGCCCAGGATTTGGCCGGTTATTCTCTAGGTCAAGCGGATTTACTGAGGCGGTGTTTGAGTGGATCAACTGAGATCGTGGATCCAGCAACCGGTCGTTTAGTTTCCCTGAGGGAGATTGCTTCTAAATCTAGTTACTGGTTGGGACGAAAGGTTTTTTCCCTGGATTTAAAGACCAAAAAAATTACCCAACGACCAATTATCGAAATTCATCCTAATGGGATTCGTGATGTTTGGGAGATTACTACCAAAACTAACCGCCACATTCGCGCAACGGATGATCATCTTTTCTACACCACTCTAGGATGGAAGCCTCTGAAGGAGTTTACCATAGGAAGCCCGATCGGTTTAGCGAAAACATTACCAATTAGCTATACTCGTGAACTATCGAATAGTAAAGGTAAGCTAACTGATAATATCATTAGACTTCTTTCAGAAGTTGGTAACAGGGAAAGGGTAACAGGGAACAGTGGACAAGAATTAACGCAAACAGTTGCGACTCGGAGTTTAGCACGTCACCAAGGCATTGCTGACTCAGATATTTTATGGGATGAGATTGTTGAACTGAAGTATCTTGGCCAAGAGGAGGTTTTTGATTTAAGTATTGCTGAAACTCATAACTTTATTGCCAATGACTTTATTGCTCACAATTGTATGGGTAAGAAGAAAGTGGCTGAGATGCAGAAGCATCGGGAAATTTTTATTGATGGTTCAACCAAAAATGGCGTGACTCAAGACATAGCTGAAGAGTTATTTGACCAAATGATTAAATTTGCTGAATATTGTCTCAGCTATGATACCGAAATTATAACAGTAGAGTATGGGCCGATGGCGATTGGTGAGATTGTCGAAAAAGGTATCCTATGTACTGTTTATAGCGTTGATAGTAATGGCTATGTTTATACCCAACCTATTGCTCAGTGGCATAACCGGGGAGAGCAAGAGGTGTTTGAATATATTCTCGAAGATGGCTCAGTGATTCGAGCCACAAACGATCATAAATTTATGACGATTGATGGTCAAATGTTGGCAATTGATCAGATATTTGAGGGAGGATTGGAGTTGAAACAGTTAGGGGAGTTGCCTTTAGGGTTAGTTGAGAAAGTTAGTTAATGTTTATGTAGTTTTGTGTAAGCATTCAGCTTATGCGCATTGCGCATTGGCGCACGCTACGCGAACGGCGCACCCTAGGCAAACGGGAACAGTCTACATAGGTAAGCATTCGTTTAATCTCTATTACAGAAAGCTGATGGCTGATAGCTGAATGCTTAGATAACTACTAACTATTAATACTGAAAATCACATCGTTACCGCCACCACCAAGAATATCATCACCATCTCCGCCATCTAGATAATTATTACCTTCTGTTGTCGAGGAAGACGAAAATGCAATGGCGATCATATCATTTTTAGGGTTGATAGTAATAGCTAATTCTCCGTAAAGGCTATCATCGCCACTACCACCAATTAGTCTATCATCTCCACGCTCACCAGCGATCGCATCATTACCTGCGTTGCCGTTAAGCAAATCATTGCCATTTTTGCCATCAATTAGATCATTACCATCCCCACCGTTAATAGTATCGTTACTATCCCCACCGGTCAGAGTATCAGTAACCGTTGAGGGAATCGTGGAAGCAGAAAAAGACGATTAAAAATCGATAGAAAAATCTCTAGAAAACAAAAAAAAGTATTCTCTGGGGTAGCATACTCCGGTAAAATGAAAAGTATAATACCAAAACTGAAGAATTGTAAACTAATATTAAGTAAAGCCATACATCGATTGAGTGTTTTTTCCTCTATGACCACCCAGTTTTTTGCTTCCCAGTGTGTGGAAATGACTGTGCCACAGGAATCTGTGCCGATTCAGCACTACTTGCGTCAGCCGGAACGGATAGTTTATGCGATCGCAGACCTGAATCGCATCCAACAACTGACTCAGAAGCGTTTTCGCCTGAAAATGAATCCATTACACTTTATGTCCTTGACATTTCAGCCCACGGTAGATCTAGAAGTGTGGGCAGAATCTGACGCTACTGTTCATCTGAGGTCTGTCGGTTGTGAAATTATAGGATTGGACTACATCAATCAACGCTTTGCACTGCAATTAACCGGAAAACTGCATCCTTGGGAAGATCACGGAGTGACTAAGCTCACCGGTAGAGCGGATTTAACTGTCAAGGTTGATGTGCCCTTACCTTTTTCCCTTACTCCCAAGCCAATCTTAGAAACCACTGGCAATGGTTTGCTCAAAAGCGTTTTGGTCAGGATTAAGCAAACGTTGATGAACCAGCTGTTATTGGATTATCGTCAATGGGCTAACAACGGCACCCAAACAAATATATATACCCAGCACCAACCACCAGGAGCTCCCGCCACCTGATCTAGCAATCGGTGTGGGAGATGGGGAGATGGGGAGATGGGGAGATGGGGAGATGGGGAGATGGGGAAAACTATACCATAAGTGCTCTTGATTTCTCTGACAGTTATTTCGTCGTTAACCATTAACCATTAACCCTTCATAATTCATTTCTTGTGATAAAAACTATTACTAATCTCCCAATTAAAGCTGGTATAGTTGGTACTGGGTTTGCGGCTAAGCTACGAGCGCAGACATTGCAAACGGATTCGCGATCGCATTTAGTGGCTGTCTGTGGTCATACCCCTGCCAAAACCCAAGAGTTTGCTGAAACCCACGGCACTACAGTGGTGGATTCCTGGCAGCAATTGGTAGAACACCCGGAGCTTGATCTAGTATTTATTAGCACGATTAATCGGGATCATGGCAAAATTGCCCGTGCTGCCCTTAATGCCGGGAAACATGTTGTCACTGAATATCCCCTTTCCCTTGACCCCAAAGATGCCGAATCCCTGATTACCCTTGCCAACGCTAAGGGCAAGCTCCTCCATGTAGAACATATTGAGCTTTTAGGGGGCTTGCATCAAGCCTTGCGCCAATCCTTGCCCAAAATTGGTCAACCGGTTTATGCCCGTTACGTAACTATTGCCCCCAAACACCCTGCACCCCGCAGCTGGACATACAATCTGGAACTATTTGGCTTTCCCTTCATTGGTGCTCTTTCTCGCATTCACCGCTTTACAGACTTGTTTGGTGAAGTCGCTTCTGTGTATTGTCAATCCCAGTTTTGGGATGCTGGTGATCAGTACTTTACTGCCTGTCTATGTAATGCCCAACTGCGCTTTACTAGTGGTCTAATCGCAGATATTACTTATGGTAAAGGGGAAATGTTCTGGCAGAGGTTACGGAATTTTGAAGTCCATGGAGACCAAGGCACACTGCTGTTTGAGGGAGACCAAGGAAATCTGATTAAGGCAGAGGAAAGCAAACCAATTGAAGTAGCAGGGCGACGGGGTTTGTTTCTGAAAGATACCGCTATGGTCATTGACCATCTAGTTAAAGGAACACCCCTGTATGTCTCGACCGTAGATAGTTGTTATACTCTCAAAGTGGCAGATGCATTACGTCAGTCCGCAGCTACAGGTAATGCGATCGCTCTTAGCGGAAGCTGAGGCCTTTGGCCACGCTTCGCGAACGCTTCATCGCGTAGCGTGACCAAAGGTCAATCGCTTTAATTGAGTCTTAAGCTATCAGCTATCAGCTATCAGCTATCAGCTATCAGCTATCAGCTTATTGATCACAGCGTCGTTCGCACAGCGTGGCCATTCGCGTAGCGTGGCCAAAGGCCAAGGCCAAAGCCTGTGCCACTGTACAAGAGGTGCTTTTTAATAAAATAAGCTGACCGCTGAAGGCTTAGACTTATCATTTTAAATCATTTATACCCATAAAAATATATAGCGTTTCTCATAGCTATGAGGTACACATTATTTGTTCCCTGTTCCCTGTTCCCTGTTCCCTGTTCCCTGCTCCCTAAAACCCAGATATTTGTACCTCATGGATATAAGAATTGCAATACCACAAAATCGACAACAACTTTGTATAAATTACCTAAACTATATAAATCGTAACAAATATTTTAAACTTCATTACAAAATCAGATATGCCGTTGGGATACCATGATATCTTCTGTAACATACATCGAGTCGCGGTTCCTATGGGCTGATTGGACACGCAGCTTTCCCGCTCTCGAACTACCTAATGGTTAAGTTAGACAAGGAGGACACTTTGGATTTGCATTCTACTCAACCCCACAATGATCATGCTTGTGAAGGCATTAGCGATTATGTCGCGGAGCTTCAGTTTCACATGGCACTCCACGCCCGCAAATTAGTTCCTAACCTCACTAAAGCAGCAGATAGTAGAGAGCAACTATTGCAGCAAACCCAAGCTAATTTTGAAAAACTAGTTTCCCGACAATCCCGTTCACAGTGATAAAGCCTTAGCTCGATTTGCAGCAATCAACGATTCTGTATACTGTAGCGCCTCTTGCCAAACCTGATAGCCAAGAGGCGTTAAGTGTATGCCATCGGTTGTCAAGTTGTGCTGCATCTGACCTTTACTATCAGTAAACAACTTGTGAAGATTGAGATAGGCTGCTCCTTCTTGTTGAGCAATCTTAGCAATTTGTTGATTAAGATTACGAATGCGCTGATTAGAAATAGCAGTAGCTCGTGTCGGTAAAATCGATTGGATAATCAGTTGAGCTTGTGGGTGATTTTGCCGCAATTGACGAGTAATCTGGCGCAGGTTGTTGAGAATAACTTGATCGGTTTTCCCCTGACGCAAATCATTGATACCTGCCATCACATAAATTGTATCAGGACGAGTCTGGGAAAATGCCGATAATCGACTCAAAATTTGACTGGTATTCTCACCAGAAATACCTTGATTGAGCCAAAGTTGATAGTTAGGTAATCCCTGTGCGGGTAACCACAAACTTAGGGAATCTCCCACTACCATAGACAGACGATTGTTACCCTGTCCGTAGGTAACAGCTCTGGCTTCCTGTGCCAGGAGTTGTTTCCATTGCTGATAGGTAGGTTTTGTGAGAGGGACTCCTTTGTGATTTAATCCCTTTGCCCAAAACGATGAGAAACTATGAGCAGGTAAGCGAGTATAAAGTTTGCCAGCTCTGAGGGCAGCTAATCGTTGGTAATACAGTTCCGTTCCCGACTTTGGTGAAGGAGTAGCAGGTCGATAGTTGGGTAAACGTTGCTGATACTTTATTTGCTGATACTTTAATAATTTAGCAGGGCTACGTTTCTGCCATTGACTACTAAATTGAGGAGAGGAGTTTTCTACAGTGGTTTCTACAGTAGGGACAATCTTATGACTAACCCCAGCCTGCAATGCTTTATTAGCTGTTGAAACTAACAGGCTTGAGAGGCTATCTGAGGGATTGGCAGGTAGGGGTGGTGGTGGTGGAGCAGACATTGCTCCTCCAGTCAATAGACTTGTTGTTAACAGATATAAATTGCTCATAATTTGCCCACTTTCCTCTCTATACTCTTTTCACATCAAGCAATGGAGGAAATCCGGACAAATTTAAAGCGTTTCTAATATTGTGTCAGGATAATGGCGTTGCTGAATGTTTGAATGAATATGAGTAGAGTGGGCATCCTGCCCGCCCGGAAATATATTGAAACTGGCAAGATGCCAGTTCCACGCAAGATGCCCATTCCACAAAACTCTTAAAATCATTCCATTATTCAGCAACGCCAACATAATTACCCTTAATCAAATCTCCCCATCTCCCCATCTCCCCATCTCCCCATCTCCCCATCTCCCCATCTTCCCATCTCCCCATCTCCCCATCTCCCCATCTCCCCATCTCCCCATCTCCTTAATGATGGGTATTCAAAGAAATCCCCATCATTCATTAAGGAAGGGATAGCTTAACGGGCACCGATCCGAATCACGTCTCCATCGAAGGTTGGCAGAGACAGCACAAAGGGATCAGTGGAATAGGTCAATGCTTGTTCTTCTAACATACCGATGGCAATTTCTTCACCCATGCGCAAACTATCATAGTAGTCAGTAAAATAGTGAACGCCAGCCATATTGCGACCAATGGAAATATTGGCAGCCAGCTTGTTCAACTCACCCTCCAGAGTCAAAAAATCCCTCGTACGCTCTGAAACAAGTGTCGCCTCACCTTTCTTATAGGCAGACAGATCAGGGGCACGGAACACAATTCCCTGATCTTTGGGGCTATAGCGTTTAAATCTGATCTGTGTCCTTGGTTGTCCCGGTTTTGAGTTTTTGACTGGTGTTTCTACTAAAACTGCACTGGTATCAAAGAATGCCTTAAGCATGGTCACACATGCCCCAGCAACAGCGGCATGTCCTGCACCATAGGCAGGGTGCATGGGAGACCCTTCAGGAAATGCCATTGGTAGTAGATAAGTCTGTGATCTAGAGCGATTTTGATTGGCTAGTTCCAAAATCGACTTGAGAGTACCGTTACTTTCTAGTTCACGTTCAAACCTTCTAATGTACTTGATTAATGCTCTGGGTACACTAGCTTTAGCTTCATTAGGTAGCTCTTGAAATCGCCGTAATAGTTCAATCCGGGCTGCCAATGCCTCTGGTCGCAGGCGAATATGGTTATTGAACTTCTGGAAGCGAACAGCTTTGAGTGCTCGTGTGGCTACTTCAGTAACCAAAGTTAAGATGTGTGGACCGCCGTAGAGGGCAAAACCAGCGGCATTGCGACGGGTTGCTGGATTACCTGCTGCCACACCACCCCCAGAAAGATGATCAAAACCAGGATCGAAGGGTGTTTGCATCCCCAGGAGAATGATGCAAGCGTTGAGATACGCTTCATAGAGAGCATCGTAATGAACATAAGTAGCTAAATCTCGGGGAGTGGAGATAAACCGACGAGCTGGACGATCTGGTAGCTTAGGGTTTTGATCATTCTCTAAAACATAGCTTTCTCTGTCTTGCTTAATCCCACGCTGAACCAAGACATAGTCTTCCATGTTGGTCATGTAATCTAGGTTAGGTGTTGCAATGGGAACCTTTTGATCAATTTGCAAAGCACCATAGGTAATTTTCCCTTCTGCAACGTTGCCACCACCATTGAGATCAACATTACCTATCAGTAGAAACTGAGAGAGATAGGGACCGACTTCCACTCCTGGAGAAGAGCCTCGGAATACGGTTTGCTCATCAAGCCTGCCTTTGGAATTCACCTTCCGAGGTCGTCCAGTTTGGTTGCGAATATAGTCGAGGGCATTGAGACGATTGATTGAACTCTCGATTTTGCTATTCGCTCCTCTTTTCTCAAAGTCATTGAGGGGCTGATCCCGCAGTATGGCTAATTCGTAGACTTCTGCTATCTCAAAAATTAGCTCTGGGTTAGCCTTACCGTTAGCATCGATTAACGGTGGTGCCGGAGGCATGGTAACTGCTTGTGGATCTGGTCCGTTTAGCTCAAAGACAACCCCTGCAGTTGGTGCTTCCCATTGTCTAAATTGCTCAAGCAGATCAGGGTCAGTCTCAGGCTTAATAGTGTAGTCTTGACCTGTAAATACTACCTCAAATTTGGCACCATGACGTACCCGATCAGAGAAGGGATCAATAAAGCCATCATCCACTGCACGGCGAAACTTGACAAAATCCAGTGGGTCTTGTAGTAGCCCTGTATCAGGGTTGTGAGGTAGCCCTTTGGTAAAGGACATAAAATACTGATCATCAGCATGTCGCTGTTCATCCCCATTGGCTTTATGGGTAGGATAGTCTCGACTTCTGGCTAGTTTTGCAGCGTCAAGGCGAACCTCAAAGGACTTCTCTGAACGATTTGCCATGGGAATCTCCTTAGGAAAAAGAATTTTGATATGTTTTGAAGATGTCTATTCAAATGTACAAAGTAATTTATGACTCTGGCAGTACCCACAAGGGTACTTTTTTCACCAAAAAAAATGGGTTGGTTTGTAAGCATTTAGCCCTTAGCTGACAGCATGATAGCTGACAGCTAAGGGCTGAAAATAAATCTCTTGCGAGAGAATTTTATACTTCGAGATTTTAGAGAATTGAAAGTCTAGAGAAAAGCCCAAGGCCAACGGCTGAGGGGTGACTGCACCTCAAGTAGCGTGCGTGGCACAGGCTTCTAGCCTGTGAAGTAGGGCATATGCTTACGCAGAATCTAGGCAGGAAAAGCCTTTGAAGAGTATGTTGAATGGGTTTTCCCTGACCTTAGGATAAATGTTATAACGGGCTTATTTGACAAAATTTACCATAAACTAACCTGAGCGATCGCAATATTTCCTGACAAACACACATCAACGTCTGTTCCTGAATCAGATTTGCGGTTGATGTCATCTCCCACATAAAGATATCCGTCCTCTTGCTTTACAAATTCTGTCAGTAGAGGACGGGTACAGAGGGAACAAAAGACTATCTCTGGCTCGGGTGCGTCTGGTTCTAGGTGGGGAAAGTTGACGCTCCAGAAGGTGCCAGGGTCAGACGGTTGGTCTAATAACTTGTGCAACACCCGAACCGTCCATTCCGTCGCCAGCTCCCAGTCTATCTCCCAGTCAGTTCTCTTAAAATGAGAAAAAGCGATCGCGTTCAGACGGTGTATTGTGGCCTCTCTAGCCGCCGCTATGGTTCCTGAGGGATAAATGTCCGAGCCCAGATTGCAGCCCCCATTAATCCCAGAGACAACAAACTCGATATCGTCGTAGAGATAGTTGACTCCCAGACGCACACAATCAGCGGGCGTACTGTCTACACTCACCTCAGTCTGCGATCGCCATTCCACTGGAATCACTGTGCGAATATTGACCCGATGGCCACAGCCGGACTGGTGGTATTTAGGAGCAACTACCGCAATGCGATCGCTTGTTACTTGGAATAATGCTTTGTGCAATGCGTGAATGCCGGGAGCATCAATCCCATCATCATTGGTTACTAAAAAAGCCATAATCCCAGCTCCACCGATAAACAAAATGAGGATAGCAGATCAGTGAGAGCAAATACCATCTCTACTGACCTACTAACCACTTAAAGTATCAAGAAGCTACAAAAGCTAGAGTCTGGTTGCGTCTAACCACATCACCCCAAATAGGTCATGACCCACACCATAGCCTGGTTGCTGAGTTGCCTCCAATTTCCGCAACACTTGAGCTAGCATAGACTCGACCTTCTGTCGGTA
>NZ_JAAHHZ010000520.1:0-3423 GCF_010672005.1 Moorena sp. SIO4A5
GGATTTTTAACGAAACATACTGCTGACAGAAGAGTCTTCATGAATACGCCAGATGGTTTCACCCAATAAGTTAGCCACTGAAAGCACTGTCAGCTGTGGAAACCGTTTGGCGTCCGGTAGTGGAATACTATTGGTAACAATTACTTCTTCAAACACCCCACTAGAGAGGCGCTCTACAGCTGGTGGCGAAAACACGGCATGGGTTGCACAAGCATAGACTTGGCGAGCCCCCTCTTGACGCAGTACTTTGCCAGCTTCACAAATCGTGCCAGCAGTGTCAATCATATCATCGACTAGCACCGCAGTTTTGCCCTTGACATCCCCAATCACATTCATCACTTCAGCGATATTGTGAGCTTGCCTGCGCTTGTCAATAATGGCAAGGGGGGCATCATATAGCTTTTTGGCAAAGGCTCTGGCTCTAGCCACACCACCAACGTCGGGCGAAACTACTACTAGATCAGTTAGGTGCTTAGAAGCAAGATATTGTAGCAATACTGGTGAACCGTAGACATGGTCACAGGGGATATCGAAATAACCTTGAATTTGAGCGGAGTGCAAATCCATTGCCAAAATGCGATTAGCACCAGCTCCAGTAATCAGGTTAGCCACCAGCTTGGCTGTAATGGACTCACGTCCCGCCGTTTTACGGTCTGCTCGCGCATAACCATAGTAAGGAATTACAGCAGTAACTTGCCGCGCTGAGGCTCGACGGCAAGCATCGATCATAATCAGTAACTCCATCAGGTAATCATTGACCGGATAGCAAGTCGGTTGAATGAGGTAAACATCACACCCTCTGATCGATTCTTGAATTTGGACATAGAGCTCCCCATCAGCAAATCGTTTCCGTAGCATCGGTCCCAAGTCGAGGCCTAGATAACGTGCTACTTCCTGAGAAAGGGAAACATTTGCCGAACCAGAAAATAGTCTTAAACGATTGTTAGCGGCAATCTGGGGCAGAATAGGTTGAAGCTCTAAAGTAACTGAACTGCTCACAGCAAACCCTCGAAGCTTATTTCAACGCGATCTTAACATTCTAAGAATATCCTTTTTATAATAATTTTTATAATTATTTATTTAAATTTAATTAATATTTTATTAATTTTTATAGCGTTGACCTGACAGAGGTGTTGACTAAAGACACTATATATAGTGTCTTGCTATCATACGAACCTGAGAACTCAAGCAGTTTTTTTTAAGTTTCTTACTAAAATACGAAAATTAACTATTGTACTTAATTAGAACAACTGTATATCTACTCAAGTAAGGTAGTTATTTAAGATAGTTCTACCCCAAAATAAGATAGCAATGAACATGTAGTGATGTTCGTATAAACCCGAACAACATATATAGCGGTTCTCCTATTCATTAGGTACAGAGAATTTTTTACCTATTCCCTATTTATTTACTATTCCCTATTCCCTATTTACTATTCCCTACAGCAATTACGCAATAACTATACTTGTAAGGTCTAATTCGGTATCCTACACCATAAGGGTGTTTAGAGTCTAGTTTTGGGTAAACCTTGATGTATATAGTGATCAACTTATCTGTGGCTCAACTCTGTGGCTCAACGGAACGGTTGGAATCCATCGATGGAGTTCCAAAGCAACTTGACACTCCCCGGTCTAAAGACGCGGGGATTCTTGCTTCAACGAGTCAGCTTGCTCAACCAAACCGGAGTCAGGAAGAGTAGAGGCCAATTCTCCACAAGCGTTCTGGTCTGTGACCAAGGTTCCGATGTGCCCCACCGTACCTAAGGCTCTGTTAAGGATGTTGACTGCGGCATTGTGATCCCTGTCTAATTCACAGCCACACTTACAGATGTGAGTCCTGGTTGACAGTGACTTCTTCACGACCTCGCCGCATTCAGAACAATTTTGGCTTGTATAAGCAGGATTTACTGCGACAGTTATCCTGCAAAATTTTTTACCAAAATGCTCCAACCATCTCCTAAATTGATACCAACCTGCGTCATTAATAGATTTAGCAAGACAGTGATTTTTTACTAGATTATTGACTCTTAAATCTTCATAGGCGACCAGGTCGTTAGACCGGATTACGCAACGAGCCAGTCTCTTGGCGTGTTCTTGACGTTGCCTACTTATTTTAAGATGCTGTCTGCCTAGTCTATTAATCGCTTTTTTACGATTGGATGAGCCTTTCTTCTTTCGAGAAACTTGACGTTGATATAATTTTAGCTTCTTTTCCCCAGCCCTGTAAAAACGAGGGTTAGGTTCGGTTTTGCCCCTGGAATCAGTGTAAAACTCTTTCAATCCTACATCCAGTCCCACAGTCGCATCAGCAGGATTTAATTGCTCTTTTACATCGACAGAGATGCAAAACTGAACGTAGTAACCATCAGCCCTCTTGACTATGCGAATTCGTTTGATTAACTTCTTATCAAAGCGCCACAAGTCCCATGTACCCTTGAGTTTCAGTTTTCCGATTCCTTTCTTGTCGCTAAAATTGATCGATTTTTTCTCAGGAGACAACTTCCATCCTGACTGTTTATACTCGACCGATCTACAATGCTTCTGGAATTTAGGAAAACCTTTCTTTCCAGGTACTTTCTTTTTACAATTTTCAAAGAAACGAGCGATTGATGACCATGCCCTTTCAGCCGCAGCTTGTCGAGCTGTTGAGTTCAATTCGTTGGCAAAAGGGAAATTCTTGGCCAAGGTTTTGCAATATTTATTTAAGTCGTATTTGCTTAACCCTTTATTATCCATCCACAAACGAAGACAGCTATTCCGTATAAACTGAACAGTCCGAATAGCTTTGTCTATGGCTTGATACTGTGTTTTGTTTCCGTATGCCTTGAACTCAAGTATAATCATCAGAACTCGACCTCTTCTGTTATATTATTATGCTAACATGCCTAGCACAAATTAGCAAGTATTTGTTTTTATTTTCTTCAAGGCGACTAAAGTCGCGCTTACACTTTCATCTCCGCTCGCTTTGTGGCGGAGTTTTCAGTGTTAGGCTTTCTAATAACGATATTTGTAAGGTCTGGTTGCGGATTGTACACCATAAGGGTGTTTGGAGTCTAGTGTTGGCTAAACCCTGATATATATGCTGATCAACTTATCTTTGGCTCAACTCTGTGGCTCAACGGAAGGGTTGGAATCCATCGATGGAGTTCCAAAGCAACAGAATAAAGTCTAAACTTCAAGAATATTGCTCCGGCCTCATTGTCCGTAACAAGTGATCTACCACCGATGGAACCACCGATTGCTTCTGGAACTATTCTGCAAAATCGCTACCATTTGCTCCGTGTCCTTGACCAAGGAGAATTCAATCGGACTTACCTGGTAGAGGATCAAGGGCGTTTCAATGAACCTTGTGTCCTGAAAGAATTTATTCCCCCTCAGACAGAAACTAATAATCTAGATAAGTCAAGGCAACTGTTTCAACAAG
>NZ_JAAHHZ010000521.1:0-3422 GCF_010672005.1 Moorena sp. SIO4A5
TCAATGAACTCAAAGGAGAGGCTTAAATGGGATTAAATCTTCCCATTGATTCAGTTTCACTATAAACATCATCAAAGTTGTTAATTGCACTCACCGGGAAAAGAAAGTGATAAAAACCGTATCAAATCAAACCAGAAATAGTCAAGCTTCAAACCTGGAAGACAAAAATAATCAGAAGCATTTCACATTGATTGAAAGAACCTTTAATAGTAATGTTAAGTCTGACTATACGGAGAAAATAGAGGAGCTAGGTAAAAACTTTAACTATCAGGTTAATCGCGATTTTTATTGGAGTGACCCAGAACTTTCGGTGCTCTACGGTACACCCATTTACCAAGCTGCCTCACCTTCGCAAAAAATTGCGCTCAATCATCTGTTCTGGGTTGCCATGTACAATGGTGTAGCTGCTAACGAAGCAGCAACTATCCTTTACAACCAAGTAACAAGGGGCGTTTTTGTAAAAGTTGGTGGCTACGAAACCCTATGCCGGGAATTGGAAACCGAAACCAACCAAGAACATTACCACGTTAAAACCTTTCAAAAAGTTGGTTACAAGACTAAGCAGGCGCTGCTGGGCAAAGCCCTATTAAAAAATTCCTTTCAGAGTAAATGGTACAAATCGCAGAAACAGAGGAGACTCAGAGGAAATATTGTCAACTTACTACCGAAAAAGTTGCTCTTCTCCCTTGACTGGGATAAGACCTGGCGCTGGACAGTTGAAAAAATGCTTCCTGGGCAAAAAAACTACCGTTCGCAGTATTTGGAGGAACTAGTGCAGAGAAATGAGCCAATTCCTGTGTATGCAGACGGGATAGCAGGACTATTGGCTCCTCGGCAGATGCTGCCGTTTTTTGTCTACAACTGGGGAAGTTCGCCGTTCTTGGCTAGTCAATACTACACCACACGCTACATTGTTAATTTAGTTCTCAAAAATCAGGAACATTCCTATTTCAAGTATTTTAAGGACTTACACAAGCGATCTGAGTTCATTCCCACCCCCACAGCTATTTCCCACTTCCATTTGTTAGATGAATCGTTTCATACCACCATTTCCCAGACCATTGCTCGCGACTTATACAAAGACTTTTCCCCGCCAACGGCCTATGAAAAATTTGTGGCCAATATGGCGATCTACATGATGCAGCATAATGTTTTGAGCGGAATTTCTTGTATATTCCCCAGTGAGTGCGTAACAGATGAGCCGCTGTTTATGTTGTTGTGCTATAAAATACTGCGATCGCCGATATTCGGGATGTCTTCGGACGAAGCACTCAATAGTATGCAACAAAGTTTGTGTCAAGAAAATGAGGGATTTCACGTTACCCTCAAGTACCACCAACGGTTACTGTCTGATCTTCGGCGCTTTTTTAATGACATTGACTACCTCTGGCCAGTCAATCGAGAAATGCGCCTGATGGACTCAGCAGCTAACATTGACCGGGCTATCCAAGCAAATATCAAAACCTTTAAACAATTTGCTAAGGCCGTAGCATAAAAGACTCGATTTTTTCCGTTAGATACCATCATCAGTTTCTTCGGCAGTGGATAGTACGCCACGGTCAAACTTAGACTATTTTCAGATGGAATTTAGTTGTAATAGATAGTAAGTATACATTCTGGAGCAAAAAATAATGTCACAACAGTTGCAAACAGCCGAATTAAACCAAAAAAAATCGCTCTCATGGGGCAATAAAACATTAACCGCAATTGAAAAAACATGTCGCAGTAACTTAGAATCAAACTATACAGAAAAAATAGAAGAACTCGAGAAAAGCTTTAACTACCATAAAAATAGCGCTCACTATTGGAGCGAACCGGAACAATCCATATTATATGGCACCCCCCTTTATGAAGTTGCTTCTCCCTCTCAAAAAATAGCACTCAATCACCTGAATTGGTTTTTGGCATACCATAATATTGCTGCTGGGGAAAATGAGGTCATTACTTATAATCAAGTTACTGAGAGTGTTTTTGCTGCCATTGGCGGTTACGAAACTATATCCCAGGAGTTGGATCTCGAAACTGAACAGGAGCGTTCTCACATTCACGCCTTTCACAAAATCGGATTTTTAACAACTAGAACGTTACTAGGGAAAGATGCTTTTAAAGCTCCCCTCAAAGGTAAATCGTACAAATTGAGAAAAAGGGGCTTAGCTAATGGTTCAAAGTCTTCAGATTCACAACATTTATACTTGAGTCTGAAAAATTTGCCCTGGTCAGAGTACCGAGATAAAACCTTGGGTTTCATCGCTAAAGGGATGTTGAGCAGTTCAAAACAATACTATTCTCAGTATTTGAGGGAATTAGAGCAGAAAAGCCCATCAATACCAGCGTCTGCTGGGGGATTTTGGGGACTAGGATTAGCACCAAACTCTCGCTTACGGTTCTTGACCTTCAACTGGGGAGGTTCCCCTTTTATGGCGTGCCAATACTATGCCTTGCGCTACATTGCGAATATGGCAGTCAAAAATGTAGAACTCACTATCTATAAATATTTCCAAAAATTGCAAAAAAAAGGTGAATTTATCCCAAGTCCAACAGCCATTTCCTACTATCATTTGTTGGATGAAGCGTTTCACACCACAACGTCCCTGTTTATTGGTAGAAACTTGTACAAAGAATTATCAAAACCAACGGCCTACGAAAAACTTATCGCTAATTGGACAATCTATTTAATTCAGAAAAATTTCCATAATGGAATTTCTGGTGCATCACCAGTAATTATGTCTAAAGATAACTTTTCTACGCTTGATTTTGTTTATAAGATCCTGAAATCACCTGTGTTTGGTATGTCCCAAAGAGAAGCGCTTGATTGGATGCAGCAGTGTTTCTGTCAGGAACACGAGGGATTTCATGTGGCTCTTAAAAACTACCAAAATCTCTTATCAAATAGTCGGCGTTTTTGTGAAGAGATTGATTACCTTTGGCCTGTCAACCGCGAAATGGGATTGATGGCAGCTGCTGGCTCAATTGACAAAGCCCTGCAAGCTAATCGTCAAACCTTGGATCAGTTTTCTAGATTGGTGACTAATTCGGTGGAGTAAGAGACATGGGAAACATACTATAGCGTTTCTAGGACTCATGAGGTACAGTCTTCTTTGACGTTGATTCCCTGTTAGGTGCGCTTGACCTATTAAGAATTAAATTCGCCACGGGTCGCACCTCTTAATGCAGCGCATCGCTATTCCCTCTTATCTCTTCCCTGTTCCCTGTTCCCTGTTCCCTGTTCCCTGTTCCCTAAAATCTAGAAATTGTGTACCTCAAAAGTCGTATAATTGCTATATAATTCTCCTAGATACCAACAACCAAACCTTAATCATCTGATCTTAGTGCAGGATATTCCATCATTGCTGAGTGGGCAGGGAGGAATGCCCGGAGCACTTTGATTGGGTAAGCAAAAAAACTTTTAATCTTTGTATTGA
>NZ_JAAHHZ010000522.1:0-3422 GCF_010672005.1 Moorena sp. SIO4A5
AACTACAGTAGAATCAAAAAATAAATTAGTGATTTGTTCTGCAATCACTAAAAATTGCTCATTATAATCGATAACTTTCTGGTAGTCTCCTAAATACATATAAACAATACTCAAAGCATTCAAAAAAAATGAATCTGTTTCTTTATCTACTTTATTTAGCATTTTATTACACAGTTCAATTTGTTCCTTGTAAAATCCCCATGAACCTAGTTGTAAATAAATTTTGGTCTCTGTAATACCATTTAAAGGTAAAGGGAAAATTATAATTTCTTTTGCTCTGTTCCAATCTTCTATCTTGTAAAGATGTTCTGATGCTTCAAGATACCGTTTGATTTTATCTAAATTATCAGCATCAGAAGAAGGCTCATCTTCACAAGTAAGAAAATACTCTACTGCTGTGTAGTCAGGAACTTGTTCAAAGGGGACTTCATCCAAGTTAATTGCTAACTTTTCAAACAATAATTTACCTGGGGTTTTAGAATTATCTGTCATTGTGAACCACCACTTTTTAAATCTTGAATTAACTTTTTATGCTTTTCTAAAGCAACACTGCGAACTAAGTTATGTTGTCCTAGAAGTAGTTTTCCATTATGGTTAAATGATTTTTCAGCTAGAAAGCGATTTAATAATTCTTTTAAAGCTTTTTTTTGTCTTTCATCGCTACAATTTCCCTTTTCTACACGCTTTACTAAAGCTGCTAACTGCATAGACCAACCTTCTTTTTGTACAGGAATACGATAAACTGAAGCAGCACAAATTAAAATATAAGCATCTCGTAATTGAGTTTCTAGGCGATTAAATACGGACTCTAGGCGTGCTTTATTTACCTTGTTGTAAACGTCAGTAGTAAGTTTATGTAATTCCCATTCGTCATATCCTTGCGTTTTTCCTGCTTCAGCTTCAGCTATATCTTTTTCTACTTCTTCTATGGTTTCTTTTATGTATTTTTCACTTTCTATATCTTGATAATTCCAATAGTTTTGTACATCTCCATTAAAAGGATTACTGTTAATTTCTCCAATAATTACCCGTAGAACTAAAGGATGACCTTTATAGGCTTTTCCTAATCGCAGTAAAATTGGTCTATCTTCAGATTCTTGGGTAATATTTAATCCCTCTATTTCAAATAGTTCTTCTTGTTCTGGTTCTTCCAATCCATAGAGAATGTGACGCTGATAGAATTTGTCGTAGCGAGAAGCTTTACTATGTAATTCAACTGGTAAATCTTGGGAAGTAACAATTAAGCGACTTCGACAAGATTCGGCGGATAGTAACCTCAGAAAGAATTTTTCCCAATATTTATCGGTGAAATCTCCCCAGCCACCATCTTCATTTTCTGACAACAGTCTTTCCATGGAATCAATTAGTACGAGAAGCTGATTATCTTGTAAGCATCTGACTAATCGATTTAAAAGTAACTCTGGCTTTTTATCAGCTGAGGGAATATTTTCCCCTAAACTTTCTAGCCACCCCGCAGCGACACTGGTAAAGTCGGTGGATTTCCCCTCGTAGTCAAAATTATACCTTAGTAGCTTATTGTTCC
This sequence comes from Moorena sp. SIO4A5, assembly GCF_010672005.1. Classification (NCBI taxonomy): domain Bacteria; kingdom Bacillati; phylum Cyanobacteriota; class Cyanophyceae; order Coleofasciculales; family Coleofasciculaceae; genus Moorena; species Moorena sp. SIO4A5. Next base: position 1,544 of record NZ_JAAHHZ010000522.1, read on the forward strand.
AGTCAGCTTCAATTAAATCTTGTAATTCCAAAGCCAGTTTTTCTGCTAAAGCTGTTTTCCCAATTCCTGTTAAACCCAAAATCAGCAGGAAACGACAGGAATTACGGAGCTTTTGACTTAGTTCTGTTGTTAGTTTGTCTCTGCCTACCCAAGAAGTATCGTAAGCAAAAAAATTATTGGGAATAGTAACTGATGGATTTTGATCGTTTGCTTGGGATATTTTTTGCCAATCCAAACCTAATTTATCCGCAATTTCTAGAAAAAATGAGTAATCAACATTTTCTCCTCTGAGAAATTTTTTAACTGTACTTTCTGATGGACTTCCACCAAATTCTTTGGCAAAAGCATTTTGACTAGGGAAGCCGTTACGTTTAACAGCTTGTTTGACTTGACAAATGTATTGAGGAGAAACTCTGAGGGATCTCGCCATAGCTAGTGGTAGATCGGTACATTTATTTAGCCCTATCCTAGCAATTTCGTTCTCGACCTCATCTCAACTTACTCGACTTCATCTCAACTTATAAGTCAACCAATTGCTAAACCTAAAACTCGACCTGCGCTCAATTTCAATGAGATCAGACGAAAGAAATTGGATCCATAAAACCATGAAAATGCTACGAGAGATTACCGAAATACTTAAGTTAATACTTATCCTGATGGTAATCGCTGATTCCCCTGTCACACTAGTTACAGCTTCTATTGCATTGGCGGTCTACATGATTATGAGGTTAATTACCAAGGAATAAAAAAAATTTTATTGGCTATGATCGCTAGTTATTGAAGTGATTCGTTTTCCCCTTCTTCAACTAGCTGATCAAACAAATTAATGGAAATACTGGGATCAATCTTTATTGAATCTTTAAAAAGGGGCGGAACTAGCCCAAAAAAAAAGCTGGAATCCTTGTTAGGGGTTATAGCAATCTTCTGAGCCAGCTTCAACCAACTTGTTGCTGCTCCAAACTATTAAGGATGTCATCGATCATACCCATCCCATGCTTAGCAACCAGTGCTTCCAATATCACGCGGACTTGCTCATGGGAAAAATGCTCAGCAAAATGCTCAGCATTATTGATCACGACTGTAGCAATATTCTCTATATATACGTTTGTCTCTGATTCAGGCGAGAGAGTGAAAAACTCTTCACTTTCATCAAGCACTGGTGCTGGGTTGTGGGGTACCTCAGGGGGGACATCAGGGGGTACTTGTGAGTCCTTCTGATCAAGTTCCGCCTCTTGTTTACTCTTTGGTACTGGGGTAGGAGTAGGAGCAGGTTCGTTTTCAATACCCTTTGCTACTGGAGTAGAAACCTGAGCGGGTTCGTTACTCTTTGGTGCTGGAGTAGGAGCAGAAGCGGGTAAGTCAGTTTGCTGTACTTTATCTGGATGGATGTGTTGTGGGGTATCGTTATCCCAATTTACCAGTAGCCCCAGTTTTTTATCTTTGCCGCTGACTGTCCCAAGTTTGCCCGGTGATGCCCAATTGGGTAGATTTTTGTCTTCTATTACTTCAACGCGATCGCCCTCTGTGAACTGCACAATTTTGGCAGTTAGTTCTAGCTCTGAATGAATATTATCTACTGTCGCAGCACTCACGCCAACATGTTCAGCGATTCGGCGGTTAGTCCAATCTAGACCTTTTCGCTTACCGCCTTGGCTACGGGGAATAGCATCTAATGATCCAAACTCTTCGATTAACGTCTGGAACATCATTTCAACCGCCCGCCGCTTATCAGCATTGGTGCGGTGTAAGCTGGGGCGCTGGTTGGAGGAGCAGCTGTAACGAATGGCATCAATTAACTTGCCAATGCGGACTTCACACAGAATCTGTTGCTCGGCTAGTGCTGCTGCTTTAATTCGGTGGTGTCCATCACCTGGACGCT
>NZ_JAAHHZ010000523.1:0-3417 GCF_010672005.1 Moorena sp. SIO4A5
ATGTCCGAGTGCCGATGATGATTGGTTCTCCGTTCAAAATTTCCGGATTACGAGTAACGTAGCGCGAGATCGTTTTAGCAGTCATAAGGCTCTTTGCTTTGGGAAACCAGTGCTATGTCTAATTTACCAATAAGATTTCAGGTAAGCATATGCGCGTAGCGCACGCTAGGCGAACAGCGGTCAGCGGTCAGCGGTCAGCTGACGTTAGCACAAGCTAATTCTATTGTTCGTTCATAGCTTGATTCAGCAACAGCGCCTACGCGAAGCGGTTCCAAAGGAACATCGCGTTTTCTTAGTTCACTGTTTGGTTATCTGGTTTTAGGATTTGGGCTTGGTGGTGATGATGCGTTCGCTACAGCTAACTTCTCACCTCTCCCTATTTGTATTGATAGTTTCATCAAATTTATTTTGATTTAGCAATGAGTATTTAGACTTACTTTTAATTGTATAAATGAGTTGTAAAACTAGAGTGTGATTTTTTCTAAACTAAAAAACTCTGTATTCCTTACTGCTCTTAGCTATGCGGAGTTTTAGGTTTCCTAAACCTTGGGATTATTTGTTCACATCTCAAATATAAATACTAGATTAATCTTAATTTACTTCATGTAGCTTCGGTAGTGCTTCAGACCACTTCATTGACTGCTCATGCCCTACTTTATACTTCCTACTTACTAGGACAAAAATCCCTTAAATCCTTTACTCATAAGCTGTTCGGAATTATCTATTATCAAAGTATTTATGATAAAAACTCATAAATGTAAAGCTTTGATGAATTTAACTTAGACTAACTAAAATTGTTAGAATTGTGTGTAATACTGGTTTGGTAAAGTAAATCAGATATCAATAACGAATTGATTGGTATTATCTCTACCAATCTCAAGCCCTAATTTTCTTGACATCTACCATTACTGAAGAACTGAGCAACTCCATTATTGATTTCTGATAATACCAAAAAATAAATAGTTTAAGGTAGCTATAAATAATCTCAAGTTAAGGTCAATAAAGCAAATGATCAAAAATAGCTTAACCGAAGAACAATTCCAAGGATTAGTAGAACGGCTTTCCAAACGTAAAAATGAGCTGGAAGGCAGAATCACCATTGAAACGGTTAAGGATAGTTTAAGGGAATTAGGACTATCCGATCTACTTCTTGAAAATGATATTGATGAGGTTTGTAAACAAATGAATAGAGAATTGAAAATGCGGCAATGGACAAACTATTTTAAGTTTGCCTTAATCCTAATGATTTTGACAGCACCATTATCTGCCTTTGGAGGGTATAAACTCCGAGAAGTTATTGTGGCTAAATTTCCGGAATTCGTAGGACTAACTAATGATGAGTCTTTACAATCAAGGGAGCTGAAACTACAAGTCAAAGACCTCCAAGATAAAGTCAAGGATTTGGAAACAGACAAGGATAAACTAAACGAAAGAATCGAAGACCTCAAGACTGAAAATAAAACGCTTAAAAATCTTGGTAAGCCTGACACAATATCGCAAGCTACGAGAACTTCAGTAATTACTGAATCTAAACCGACTCCAGTTTCATCCCAATCAGTTGAGCTGTCAGGTATTATCTATGAATTGAAAAGTTGCCAAAAATCCTACAATGTAAATTCAAGTACTCAATCCATAATTTGCGCTATCTTAATCACAAGTACCAAAGAAAATGTTAAATTGCATTTGTATTCCAACCACCGTGAGGGAAGAAGTAGACTACTTGACCAAGGGAAAGAATATGTAGCCACAAAAGTTGAATTGGGGACATATAGTAATAACCGTTATGGTTATGTCAACAATAGCTTAATTAAGGATATACCAATAGAAGCTATTATTACTTTTAAGGGAGTTTCACTAGATGTCAAACAGATAGATGTCCTCCAATTTATAAATCATTTGAAAAGCTCTTATTACACTGGTTTTATCAATACTGAGTTACGGAATGTGTCGGTTACTCCAGAAAAATAGAAACTATTTAATTTACAACTAGGTTATGAAAAATAAGCCAGATTTTAATAACCTCAAAAACTATGCGGGCTCTGCCAACACTGGCTACCGATAACATGAGGGCAAGCCCGCCCCTAACGCACCCTACGAACTAATTAACGAGCAGATATTTAGATAAGGAGTAGTTCAATCATGAGAAAAACTGAAATAGCTTACCTTTTATGGCTTACCTGTTTATTAGGTTTTTTCGGCGTCCACCGTTTTTACACTGGTAAGTACGTTAGTGGAACCATCTGGTTATTTACATTTGGTTTTTTTGGATTTGGGCAACTTGTAGATTTAGCTATGATACCAGGAATGGTTGAAGAGAAAAATCTTAAGTATAGGACGCTCTATGGCGGCGCACAACCAAACAACCAGGTCACTCCGCAGGTTGTTGTCAACGTCGCAGATGTAATTGCTCCAAGTGCCGATAACCAAAAGGTCAAGAATGACACCCAACTTATCCTTCAAGTCGCAAAGGATAATGGTGGTAACATATCTGTAGCTGATTGCGTACTTGCTACAGGAAAGCCAGTTGAAGAGATCAAAGAGATGCTTAATACTATGTGTAAGCAAGAGCTAATAATGGTAGATAATCACCCCGATACTGGAGCAATTATCTACAAAGTTATATAATAAAATTAACTATAAAATTGTAAGTATTCAGCCGTCAGCTATCAGCTATCAGTTATCAGTTATCAGGCGCTTTAACTGCATGGGGTCGGATTAGTAAAACGAGCAGGGATTTCCAACCAGTCGTATCAGCATCCACCAGCTTGTTTACTATCTCCCGTTGATTAGGTGATGGCTAACTGCTTATAGCTGAATGCTTACATATAGCGTTTCTAGGACTCATAAGCTACAAAGGGATCCCCCTAAATCCCCCTTAAAAAGGGGGACTTTGAGGTTGAGCAGTGTACCTCATACATGGAATAAACGCTATAACATTAATTTTATTGTGGGCAGTGCATCAGACCAATTGAAAAGCTGACTATCCTAAAGGTAAGCACTGCCCACCCTACATCTACTAAAATTAATGCTGTACAAGTAACATTATGATATTTAACTAACAAAATGTTCTGAATGCGGCCTCTTCCCACTATTCCCTGTTCCCAGATCCGCTGTTCCCTCTTACAGACTCTTTATTTAGCAGAACAAATACGTTAGATCCAGTTAAATAATCATCTAAAACTGCTGGCAGTTCTTTAGCTGAATAGCGGTAAGTCAGACTAAGTAAACTATTTGCAGTCAAAATCAGCTGTGGTTTATCCAGCCTCTGGGAAAGTTGAGACCGCCTTAATTCTCCATTGAAAACTTCCAGACTAGCAGGAGCGATCGCTGCTTCTAGTGCTTCCTCTAACCTGGGCTGCCATTGATCAGGCTTAATATAATAGGAGGTCTTATTATCTTTGAGATTAAGCTTTTTAA
>NZ_JAAHHZ010000524.1:0-3414 GCF_010672005.1 Moorena sp. SIO4A5
ATGGAATTTTTTCCAGTCTACTGATGCGCCATGTTTATATAGGCTTGCCAAACTTTCCAGCATTTGCTGACTATCTGGTTTTCCTGGACGCAAACTTGGTATAGCCGTCAGCTTTCCTTTCGGTAAGCACGCTTTGCCCATTCCCAATAGGCTAGGCTTCGGTCCTACTTCCACACACAGATGATAACCCTGTTGATAAAGGGTTTCCATGCTCTGGTAGAATTTAACGGACCCACGGACATGGTCACACCAATACTCGGTCGTAGCGATCGCGGCAGTGGCTAATTTTCCAGTTAAATTCGAAATTATCTCTATTTGGGGAGGATGTAAGGATATTTCCGATAATACCTGGGCAAAATCTGCCACCATTGGTTGCATGAGGGCAGAATGGAAGGCATGAGAGACTGGCAACTTTAGTGATTTGACCTTTTGAGAGCGTAGTCGGGCTATCACGGTTTGAACCGCCTGACTTTCCCCAGAAATCACAATATTTTCCGGACCGTTAATGGCAGCGATTGAGACTTCGTCAGATACTCCTTGAATTGCCTCAGTTACCTGCTGCTCATTGGTCAACACCACCGCCATCTCACCACCTTCTGGCAACTGTTGCATCAAACGCGCTCTTTGGGCAATCAGCTTTAGCCCATCTTCTAAGCTAAAGACTCCTGCTACAGTTGCTGCCACATATTCCCCAACACTATGACCCATCACCACAGTTGGTTCGATTCCCCAAGACCGCCATAACTGAGCCAGGGAGTATTCTAGAGCAAACAATGCCGGTTGGGTGTAGGCGGTTTGATTCAGTTTTGAGTTGTCACTATTGTCGCTGAAGATTTCAGCATACAGGACATCCAGTAACGGCTGTTCTAAATAGGATTGCAGAATTTCGGCGCATTGGTCGAGAGTCGCCCGAAATATTGGTTGGGTTTCGTAGAGTTGCCGTCCCATACCACTATACTGAGAGCCTTGACCGGTAAAGAGGAAAACGATTTCGGGGGGAGTAGGGCTATTTTGTGCTATTTTATCCGAAATGGTTTCGCTTTCTGTCAACTTGGTCAATTGTTGCTGCAACTGGTCAGTGGATTGGACTAGGAGGGCTAGACGATAGTTAAAATGCGATCGCCCTTTATTGCTGGTCAAACAAATATCTGCCAGTGTGCTTGATGGCTCAGATGCTATGAAGTCTATGTATCGCTTTCCTAGGGTTTGCAGGGCGGTTGCTGTTTTGGCAGACAAGGTAAATAGATGATAGTTTTGGTCTTGATCGTTTTGGTCTCTATCATTACTTGTCGCTTTTGTCAACTCTGGCGCTCCTTGTAGCACCACATGAGCATTGGTTCCTCCAAAACCGAAAGAACTTACACCAGCAAATGGGGGAATAACATCCCATGGCCAAGGCTCCCGTTGCTGCTGTACTCGCAGGGGCAGTTCATCAAAGGGAATGTGGGGATTTGGCTCCTGGAAATGGAGGCTGGGTAAACGTTCTTGGTGCTTGAGGGATAGGGCAACTTTGATTAAACTAGCAATACCAGCAGCTGCCTCTAGATGACCGATATTAGATTTGACCGAACCAATAGCAACAGGCTTCGTAGGGTGCGTTAATAACGCACCGGATAACGCACCGGATAACGCACCGTAGTTATCAGAGTTATTATCAGAGTTGTGGTCAGAGCGATGTTCCTTTGGAACCGCTTCGCGATGTTCCTTTGGAACCGCTTTGCGAGAGCGTTTTAGGACATTTCCCAAGGCCATCGCTTCAATCGGGTCTCCCAGTAGGGTTCCGGTGCCATGGGTTTCTACATATTGCACATCTGACGGTGAAATTCCAGCTTGCTGGTAGGCCGAGACTAGAACAGCTTCCTGAGCGTCTCGATTGGGAGCAGTTAGCCCATTAGTGCGCCCATCTTGGTTAACGGCACTGCCTCGAATCACAGCATAAATTGGATCTTTATCGATCAGGGCTTTGGATAGGGGCTTTACTACTATCACCCCAGCGCCCTCGCCCCTGACAAAGCCATTGGCACGGGAATCAAATGCTTTACAGCGACCATCAGGAGATAAAGCCGTTAACTTACTTAACCCAACCGTCACCACTGGGGTTAGCATCAAATTAACTCCCCCTGCTAGGGCTAGGGTTGACTCACCATTCCAGATACTCTGACAAGCCAAATGAACAGCCACTAGGGATGAGGAGCAAGCCGTATCAACCGTTAGACTTGGCCCTTTGAAATTCAGTAGGTAGGAAATGCGATTAGCTGCCATAGTGGAAGCTACACCAGTATTTGTATATGTATCCACCACCTCTGGACTTTGGAGAAGCAGCTGACCATAATCATGAGTAGAAATGCCAACAAAGACCCCCGTTTGGCTACCACTGAGTTTACTAGGCACTTGGCCTGCATCCTCTAGTGCTTCCCAAATTACTTCCAACAGTAGTCGCTGCTGGGGGTCGATATAGGTAGCTTCCCGAGGAGCAATGCCAAAGAATTCTGGATCGAATTTATCAACATGCGCCAGGAAACCACCATAACGACAATACATTTTGCCTGGTGCTGTGGGGTCCTTGTCGTAAAATCTCTCGATATCCCAACGCTCTGGTGGCACTTCAGTAATAGCATCGACACCATTTTTGAGCAGTTGCCAGAATGATTTTGGGGAAGAGGCACCTGGAAAGCGGCAGCCAATCCCGATAATAGCAATAGGTTCTTTTAAGCCTTTCCTCTTTTGCAGCTGCAATTCAAGAAGGGCGCGTTTTTCGGGGGAGAGATTGGCAATCCGCTTAGCAATATCATCCACTGGCAACATAGATCGAAACATAGATCTAGGAACTATTTGATGGGTTTTCCCAGAATTTCTTGGATTTGTGCTTCTGAGAGCATTTCCAACTCAGCTAAGAGTTGGTCTACCTCTTGATCACCACTGGAGGCAATCGATTTAACCGTTACGGGTGAACGATAAAAGGGAATCGAGGTGAACCGATCCAGATTCTGGAACTGTGCCTCCCATAATTGTTGCATCTCACTACCTGCACTCGAAACTCTCGGTTCGATTTTTCTTGGGCTGTCCCCCTGGTTTGAGTTGCTTTGTTGACTTACTTTCGCCAGATATTGGGCAAGGGACTCGATATTGGGATAATCATAAGCCAGTGTAGGAGACAGAGGCACCCCTAACCATTCTTCGAGATCATCAGCTAGTTCAACTGCTGTTACTGAATCTAGACCATAATCAGCAAAAGACTTGCTGATGTTAATAGACTGGGGAGGAAGTTTTGTTTCTCGCGCTAGCCAATCTATTATCCACTTTTGAATTGATTTGGAGCTTTGCTGAAGGCCGATAGTATTAGTGGTGAGTTCTTTTTCTGGTTTAGTTGGGGCAATGGTTGGCTGTTGTGCCAAACTCCATTGCCCTACAACT
>NZ_JAAHHZ010000525.1:0-3393 GCF_010672005.1 Moorena sp. SIO4A5
GGCCATTGCCCATGTAATTGCTCGGGGTTCAATCATGATCTTCCGAGAGCCTTGCCCACCCTACGATTCTCAATTCTTCATTCTACATTCTCAATTCTTCATTCTACATTCAAATGGGTATTGGTGGCCATTGCCCATTTAATTGTTCGGGGTTCAATCATGATCTTCCGAGAGCCTTGCCCACCCTACGAATCTCAATTCTTCATTCTACATTCTCAATTCTTCATTCTACATTCAAATGGGTATTGGTGGCCATTGCCCATTTAATTGTTCGGGGTTCAATCATGATCTTCCGAGAGCCTTGCCCACCCTACGATTCTCAATTCTTCATTCTACATTCTCAATTCTTCATTCTACATTCAAATGGGTATTGGTGGGCATTGCCCATGTAATTGCTCGCCGTTCAATCATGATCTTTATCAGCAATTCCCACCCTACGATTCTCAATTCTTCATTCTACATTCTCAATTCTTCATTCTACATTCAAATGGGTATTGGTGGCCATTGCCCATTTAATTGTTCGGGGTTCAATCATGATCTTTATCAGCAATTCCCACCCTACGAATCTCAATTCTTCATTCTACATTCTCAATTCTTCATTCTACATTCAAATGGGTATTGGTGGGCATTGCCCATTTAATTGCTCGGCGTTCAATTTTGATCTTCCGAGAGCCTTGCCCACCCTACGATTCTCCTTCACTTTCCTCCTGAATTACCCTTTGCAATTGCTCAACCAGTGGCACTAAATCATTCCTCACCGTTCCCCAAACAATATCTAAATCGATAGAGAAATAAGCATGGGTCAAACGATTTCGCATCCCAATCATCACTGCCCAAGGAATATCAGCATGTCTCCCCCTACATTCAGCTGAAATTCTACCTGCCGCTTCCCCAATAATTTCTAAATCTTTAACAACTGCCAACACCAACATCCTATCCTTAGCTAAATCTTCTCTGGTCTTTCCAGACATAAAACCGAGAGCTTCTATTGCTGCATCCTGCATATGGTGCAAGCGAGTTAAATCGTCAATTGCTGTCATACTGCACCATGGCCTCAGCCATCACTCTGTCTCGAAAATAAATACTTAATTCATTAGGAGTTCTTAAATCAATCTTTCTCCCTTCTACTAGTTCTGAAAGTTCTATTTCCATACTGGCTAACCTAAATAAACCAGGGGTTTTGCCTGGTTCAAATTCTACTAAAAAATCCAGGTCACTCTCCGGTGTAAAATCATCCCTCAACACTGAACCAAATAAAGACAATTTGCGAATATGATGACGCTGGCAAAATTGCTCTATTTCTTCCTTAGGAATCTTAATTGGTAACACCGGGCTTTCACTCATTTCTCTTCTGGATTTTTATCAGGTGCAATTAGTTGGTAGGAGCAGGTTTCTCTATATCCTAGCAGCTTGTAGGGTGGGAAAAGCCTGTTTCCAACTCGCCTACCTGCCGGAATTCATCTGAGCAATGCCCACCAACCAGGGTACCCATGGCCGGTTTCCAAGCCCCAACCCTTCCAGAATTCACAATCAGTGCGATTGACCTTGGCCTTTAGGCCACGCTTCGCGAATGGTCACGCGGGGCGCGTTCGCATTTTGTAGTTGATAGTGCGATCGCTGATCTTGTCGGGTGGACATTGCCTGTTTCCAACGGAAGGAAATTGCTCGCAATTTCCTCTAGTGTGAGTGTAATCACAACAGGAGCGATCGCACCCAGATACAACCAAGAGCGATCGCTGACAGACTCAGGATAAAAATCCCGACTCCCGATTCCCGATTCCCGATTCCCTACTCTACTTGAGCACCAACTACCTCCGATGGCTGAGTATTGTTTTCCTCTGTATCAGTTGATTGGCCTAAGGTTTCTTCGAGTACCTGAATTGCGCCACTGATGCGGAGTAAGGTTTCTCGGAGGTTGGCTTGTTTTGCTTCTAGTTCCGCTAGCATTTTTTGACCAGCTTCATATTCTGATTTTAGGGATTTTAAGCGTTGTTCGAGTTTTTCTTTCATGGTTTAATTTAATCGGTAATAAAAAGGTATCTCAAGGTCAAAATTATGGTCAATAAACTATGGATCTTGGGTTGTTTGGGCATTGGTGGGCATTGCCCATGTAATTGCTCGGTGTTCAATAATGATCTTTATCAGCAATTCCCACCCTACAATTCTACTCAGCAATGCCCACCCTAGGATTGTTGTTGTTTGGTTGGGCTTTCAATCCCATCATTTTACCCTACCTCCAAGTCTTGCTCAACTTAGTCATCTGACACTAGTTGATTTAGTTGAAGTTCCAATTGATTGATCCGTTGTTCATAGTTGCTGCTCTTGTGAGCCATATCTTTTATAACTTCAACTAAGTACATGCTTATTTTTCGGTAATTAATTGCTTCAGGTAACCCCTGTTCGTCATAGTAAACAAGTTTGTTAAGACCAATTTCGTTAAACTCCTCAGCAATGTATCCAATTTCCCAACGATTGGGATGGTTAGGTCGTGTATAAGTCTTGGGTTCTACTGTCAAAATTTTCTCAAAATCGTCTTCCATAGAAATGATATTTTCTTTCGTTTTAGCGGAAGAATTGTCGTGATAGAATTGTCCCGTACTACTCTTCCACTGTGCATTTTTGTGATCACCATAAGGGACATTAGTAACATATAAACCACCACCTACATTAAGATTACCAGGGAAAATGGAATTGTGATTATCACCACCTCGCAATATAGTATCTCCATTGCTTCCCCCTAATTTTAGGAAGCCATAATCACCACTCGCCACATGCAATTTTATGATGTTAGTTTTATTGGTTGCAGCAATTTTCAATCCTTGACCTGCTGCCGAGTGAATGTGTAATGGTTCTTCAGCGGGATTAATGCCGATACCAACATTACCTGCGAAGTAGTTATCTCTAGTACCTCCAAACCATGCAGAATTGCTTGCACTCCCAGTCCATCCATCATGCTCTACAAAGAAACGAACTGCTTCCCCTTCACTTCTCACTTGGAAGATCGGGTGACCAGCACTGGGATTGGTTTGGACTCGATAGACTAAGCCGGTTGCCTCTTGAGTACCGTCACCGCGATGATTGTTGCTGTTGGGAGCTTCCATCAGCAGAGCTCGCTCACCAGAGGTGTTCTTGCTAGCACTAAAGCTGCCAGTAACAGTTAAATTCCCTTGTACTTTTAATTTCGATGAACCTGGATCCGTTGTGCCAATGCCAACATTACCGTCACTACCTTGTACAAATAATTGTTTTTCGTGGCGTCCGATATAGACATTGGAATTTGAACCAGAATCTGGATTGAGATAAAGATGCTTACCATCAGTTTTAGCATTGATATTCCATCCACTTGACCAGCCAACAATCTCTAACTGACCCATTCCACTGCTACCAAATCTA
>NZ_JAAHHZ010000526.1:0-3388 GCF_010672005.1 Moorena sp. SIO4A5
TCCCACGAAAGTCATCGGAGCAATAATTTGACCACTCAAAGTTGCTCCTACCATACTGATTCGCTCCGTTTTGTGTCCTAATTTGAGGTCGTAATATCGTGTTCGATTTCTCACACCAACCTGTATAGTAGTCCTCTGTGTCATCAACTCCCGCTTCATCCACATACACTATTCGCTGTTTGGCATACTGGCGCTTTGTATTTGAGAAATTCCCCTCGTTCCTCTTCATTTCTTTCTTTGTATCCATAAGTTTTTTTTTCGGGTAAATCCAATACGTTTCAAAGCTTTGCCGATGGTCGTGTGACTTATTTCTTCTGGCCACTTTTTTGCCATCTGTTTTTGAGTTGTGCCACCGTTTATGCACGCAAATTGGCGAAACTCCTCTAAATCTCGGATTTTTGGCTGTGGACCCCTTTGATACTTTCTCAAGGCGTGTGAATGTTCCTCTTTGTTCTCTGGCTTTTAGCCAAAGGTCTAACGTATTACGGCTAAGCAAGCAGCATTCGGCACACTTGGGTTTTTTTCTCTCCACGATCTACTGCTGCTACTGCTTTTGCTCGCTCTGCATCGCTATATGGTGATGGCATTTATCCCTCCTTGCTACACTCCATATTATGTTACAATTATGTCCTAACCATCCCTTTTTTTGCTATAGTATGTAGCTGGGTTTAAGCGTTTGAGTTCCAAAAAAATAACCCCTGAGTGTCTTGCTGTTAGATCACAGCTCGACCAACTAAGGGGTGTCTATGGCTGAATTGCGTAAGCTATTTACTACTATCCACAGCGGCTGTATGCGATCGCGTTTTCCCAACGTTAACCAAAGAGTTAACTAATGGTATAACTTCAGGGTAAGACGAGTTGCTCAGACCTCAGACAAATAGTATGTAGCTGGGAAACGCTTTTGAGCTGTTACACAAAAAAAATACCCCTGTCTTGCTCTTAGATCAAAGACAGAGGAATTAAGGGGTATCGATGGCTGAATTGCGTAAGCTATTTACTACTATCCACAGCAGCTGTATGCGTACGGGTTTTCCCAACGTTAACTAATGGTATAACTTCAGGGTAAGACCAGTTGCTAAAAAGTATCGGCAACTAGTATCTAGCTAGGAAAAGCCTTTGAGCTGTTACACAAAAAAAATACCCCTGTCTTGCTCTGAGATCACAGACAGAGGAATTAAGGGGTATCGATGACTGAATTGCGTAAGCTATTTACTACTATCAACAGCGGCTGTATGCGATCGCGTTTTTTGAAGGTTAACCAATGGTATAAGTTCACGGTAAGCCGAGTTGGTAATAGGTGATGCGATTAATATGTAGCTGGGACAAGCAGGGCAAACGCATCTTGTTGTCTAATCCGAGATAGTTCTCAATAAATCCTGGCTTATTGTGCTTGTAACCATTTCAGAGTGGCGTGTCAAGCTTAGAATAGTGCAATTTTTGAGCAAAAGGCTTTAAAACTCGGCATCGTACCATTTTTATAAAGCAACATTTCAGGCTTGACACGACAGTACTTTTCACATATATTCAGTGTTTTGTTAATTTAGAATACACTAAATATATGTGACTCAGAAAATTAGATCAGGATTCATGAATTATATCCCAGGAATTGCTAACAATTATTAAACAAATTTTTTGGCATCAGCATACTCATCAATGTTGGTGTATAATAATGTAACTTATTGACTTTTATTAATAGTTTTATCTGCGATTAAATGTGACCATAAACCAATTTCATCTTCGATCCAGTCCACACGAGCATTCGGGTTTTCTGCGTGATTACAAAGAGAAGCTAAACCAAAAACAATATATCCATTCAAATTTTTACTTTTGCCATATTCTAACGGCTTGACGAAGTAATACTTGAATATTTCCGTTTCATTTATGTTTGGTATTTTTTCTATAGAAAAAATACCAACAGGAGCAACTTCAATTAATGTTCCTTGGGGAATATCCTGTGTCGCAATAATGCCCCTTCCTTTATTAGGAATGTTGTTGACTTCAATCATTGATTATTTCCAATTGATAATTTTTAACCATCAATTTATGTTATGATAGCTTGTTTTCCCCTATTATTACATCCCAATCTAGCGAAATTAGCAACATCACCGTCCAAATCAACCAGTTAGACCTGACAGGCTGGTACACTTCAGAATTGGAGATAGTGGCCGTTACTTTTCATCTAGGCGGTTCATCAACAGATTTAGTTGTTCGTGTTGCTTGTGGATGGTTTTGTTACCCTCCTGACCCTCCCAACACTTGCACGCTATGAATCTTTTGGCTCCTTATGTGATTACTCCGGCTCTGATCTTTGAATCCTTGTCATAATTTTATTACCATAATTTTTTTTTTTACAAGCCGTAAGTGATATATTGATGGGAACATCCAAATTTGGGAAATCTATCCCTAAAATTAACGATAATACTAGGGTTTAAAACCATAATTAAAAGTGTTATGTACAAAAATGGTATGCTTCTTAATTATTGATGATTGACGCTTGATAATTGCTAAATCTTAGCATTGCTTGATTCCAGGAAAGGAGATTAATTTAGTGGCAAATCAACTGAAACGCATCGCCATGTGGGCTAGTCCACGATGTCTTTCGACAGTTCTACTACGTTCTTGGGGAAATCGCCCAGATACCTTTGTGCAAGACGAGCCGTTTTATCCACATTATCTTTCAGTCACTGGTCGGAAAGACCCGGGAATGGAAGAAGTGCTCAACCGTTATGAAACAGACTGGGTCAAGATTGTAGAGCAAGTGACGACCGGGTCAATACCAAACGACAAATCGATCTATTACCAAAAGTTTATGATCTATCGACTCCTACCCCATATCGACATTAGTTGGGTTCCCCAATTGACCAACTGCTTTCTGATTCGTGAACCTCGGGAGATGCTCCTATCTTATCTTCGGCTATGGCCTAATCCGACATTGGACACCATAGGGATGCCACGACTTAAGCAATTGTTTGAAATAGTCCGTGACTATTCAGGTGTCATTCCGCCGGTAATCGATGCCCGTGACCTACAGGAAAACCCACGCCATACTTTGTCCTTGCTCTGCGAAGCGGTAGAGGTTGAATTTACAGATGCGATGTTAAGTTGGTCTAAAGGCAACCCAACCGATGATATTTGGTCTAAATATCAGTGGTATGACACGGTGAGAAACTCAACCGGGTTTCACCCCTACAAACCCAAAAGCGATGCCATCCCGGAGCGCTTTGATGACCTTCTTTCCCAATGCAATGAAATCTACAGGGAATTATACAAATATCGCCTTGTGTGACAACGAAAGGGTGACAAACAAGCTCAGGGCAAACGCATCTTGTTGGGTAACCGGGGATAGTTATCAATAAATCCTGGCTTATCGTGCTTGTTGAGAATATAC
>NZ_JAAHHZ010000527.1:0-3369 GCF_010672005.1 Moorena sp. SIO4A5
TTTATAGCTAAGCTATCAGCTGTTGGCCAAGGCCAATGGCTGATAGCTTAATGCTTACCAATTGCTTGAGGTACTTTCGTCCTGGGTTGCGCGGGAGTAGGTAGTAGGGAGTAGGGAAGTCAGAAGAGGGAACTTCGGAAGTGGAAAAAAATCCTGTGTACCTCATAGCTATGAGAAACGCTATATATATATAGCCCTATTGCCATCGTCAACAGTAGACGCACTATGGTCAAGGGAGGTATTTTTCCAAAATGATTTAGGTTTTCAATATCAGCGCTAGCATATATCACAGCTAAGTTCCTGTAATTATTAAGTTTTGTATATAACTGCCGAGTCGGTTAACTGACTCCTGTGTGATCGACTGGTGACCTTGTAACGAATATTACAAATTATTACTTTGTTGTTAATAAATGAGACTGGGGTTCCGATTATCCTCTAATGTTCATATTGAGCTGGTCAAATTTGATAAATAACCAGCAAGATAGCAAACTAGTTAAGTACCTTTAATTTAAGGAGATTTCAATGCTTGACGCTTTTTCCAGAGCTGTAGTTACAGCAGATAGCAAAACCGCATGTCTAGGTGCTGGAGACCTGGCTGCTCTCAAAGGCTTTATTGCTGATGGTAATAAGCGCCTTGATATTGTAAACATTATCGCCAGCGACGCCAGCTGCATCGTTTCCGACGCTATTTCTGGCATGATCTGCGAAAACACTGGTTTGATTCAAGCTGGTGGTAACTGCTACCCCAACCGCCGCATGGCTGCTTGCTTGCGTGATGGTGAAATCATCCTCCGCTACGTGACCTATGCCATCTTAGCTGGTGATGCTTCTGTACTAAGCGACCGCTGCCTGAATGGTCTGAAGGAAACCTACAGCGCTCTGGGTGTACCCACCACCTCCACAGCTCGTGCTGTTGGAATCATGAAAGCTGCTGCAGTTGCTTTCGTTAACAACACCGCTAGCCAGCGCAAGTTTGAAGTAACTTCTGGGGATTGTTCCTCCTTAGCTTCTGAAACTGCTGGTTACTTCGATGCAGTAGTTGCTGCTATCAGCTAGTCTTTCCCTTTTGCCTAAGATAACCAAGCTCCTGCCAAAGCGAGCTGGGGAAGCCAAAAGCTAAGTATAATCTTTGTCAAAACCCATTCAGGAGATATATAAGAATGAAATCAGTTATAAGCACAGTTGTTACTGCTGCCGATGCTGCAGGTCGTTTTCCTAGCAGCTCTGACCTTGAGTCCGTTCAAGGTAGCCTACAGCGGGCTGCTGCTCGTATGGAAGCTGCTGAAAAGCTAGCAGAAGGCATTGATAAAGTAACCAAAGAAGCTGGTGATGCTTGCTTTAAGAAGTATCCTTACCTAAAGGAATCTGGTGAAGCTGGGGATTCTCAAGTCAAGATTGACAAGTGCTACCGGGATCTCGGTCACTACCTACGCTTGATCAACTACTGCTTAGTTGTTGGCGGTACTGGTCCTCTAGATGAGTGGGGTATTGCTGGTCAGCGTGAAGTTTACCGTTCTTTGAACCTACCTACCGGTCCGTATGTAGCAGCTCTTGAGTTCACTCGCGATCGCGGTTGTGCTCCTCGTGACATGTCTGCTCAAGCTTTGGTTGAGTACAAAACTTACCTTGACTATGTAATCAACTCCTTGTCCTAAGGAGATCACGGTGAAAATCCGTCGCTGATTGACTAATATTTCGATCAGCACCTGGGGACTCTTAGTACGTTGCTTTGCCTGAATTGGTTGAGTACCGTCGAAGAGTCCCCTGATTGTTTTGGGGAGTTAGGGGGGCAAAACTAACTAAACTTCGTAAGTCCTATTGTTAATTTCTAAATCACCACTAAATCACTGATGGATAAACGTTTTGCAAATATATTTAATTTGACCGAAGATCAAGCGATCGCACTTTTAAAAACACCCTTAGACCAGTTAGAAGACCAATCTGATCGCTATCTGGCTGCATCCCATTTAATTAACTTTCCCACCGAGCGGTCAATCAATGCCCTGATGGAAACGGTGCAAGACCAAAACTCAGAACTGTACCATCGTATCGCTCGACGCAAGGCAGTGGAAAGTTTAGGTCGTCTGAAAGCCTCTGTAGCCCTACCCATCATTCGCTCATGTCTAGGGGATGAGGATTGTTACACTGTGGAAAATGCTGTCTGGGCAATTGGGGAAATTGGCACTCAAGATCCGGAAATTCTTGAAGAAATTGCCCAGCTGCTGGAGAAGCCAGGTCAGACTTATCGGGTGATTATCCAAACTCTGGCAGCACTAGACTATAAACCAGCCCTTGAGAAGATTAAGACCTTTACTAAATCTGATAATGAACCCATAGCCAGTGCTGCGATCGCAACGGTTTGTCGGTTCACAGGGGATACCACCGAGATGCACAAAGTGATGGCATTCCTAGAACACTCTAGTGTCAATGCCCGACGAGCTTGTATTCAAGACCTGATTGATGCCCGATACTACCAAGGAATTCCTAAAATTGCGACCTGTCCCATTTCCATGGTCTTTCGAATACGAGGAATTCGCCTCTTGGCCGAGGCTGGGTTGCCAGCCGGTGATATCACCTTTGAGGATATCGAACCATCACTCGATCAAGTGATTCGTGATCATCCTGATCACCTAGAGCTGGTTCATGAATATGACCAAATGCCCAGTTTAGACTTCTTGATTAACGAGCTATACCACACAGATTTTGGGCGATGTTATCTAGCCAGTAAGACTCTGCTCAAGTTATCTCCAGAAACTGTTGCTGACGCCCTACTTGCTACCTATGCTGACAAAGCCCATAACGATTATGGTGCTCACTACCATGTTGTCAAACTGTTGGGCTGGCTGAAATACGCCGATGCCTACGATTTGATAGTGGAAGCCCTACACAATAAAGCACCCCAGTTTCAGAAATCCCGTGCTGCTGCTGCTATTGCCTTGGGTAATTTAGGAGATGAACGGGCAATTCCCTTACTCAAAGACAGCCTCAATACCAATATTTTCGACTTGAAATATGCCAGTTTAATGGCATTAGAGCAGTTAGGGGATACCAGTGGTCAAGATCTGGCAGCTAATGATTCAGATTGGTTGATTCGGGAGAAAGCAGTTACTAAAGCAGTTACTAGTCATTAGCTATTAGGATTAGTCATTAGTCACCTTGGAAGAGCATCTTTAGTGTACTAAGCACTAATACCATGCTCTGGTAATTGGTAATTGGGATCGCCTATCACACGCTTTGCAGCCAGGATAATATAGAGATTATCACCGCCATAGTCTAGGCCAGATCATGACTGAGACAGTACCTCGAGTCAAATTACCTCCTCCCTTTCCTGACCACACCCAGCTACCGGAGTCAGATGGAACATTTGTG
>NZ_JAAHHZ010000528.1:0-3362 GCF_010672005.1 Moorena sp. SIO4A5
AAGGAGAATATTCCATGAACCCTCGTTACCCCTATGGCAAATGGTACTTTTACGAGCAAATCCTACAAGTACCAATTTATGTGATTTTTGACCCAGCCTCCGGAAGTTTGGAAATGCGATCGCTTAATTCAGGAAGCTATACCCTGCAACAACCTGATGCTAATGGACGCTACTGGATTGAATCCATGGGTTTGTTTCTAGGAGTATGGTACGGCAAAAAATCAGAAATTACCAACTATTGGTTACGGTGGTGGGATAGCTCTGGAAATTTATTACCTTGGGGAGAGGAGAAAGTTCAACAAAGTCTACAGCAAGGCTTACAGCAAGGCTTACAGCAAGGAAAACTGGAGCTAATTATGCGTCAGTTGACACGCCAGGTTGGAACAATTGAGCCTACTCTAGAATCACTCATCAACAACTTATCTGTTGCTGATTTAGATCAATTGAGTGAAGCATTGTTCGATTTTTCCGATGGCTCGGATTTATCCAGTTGGTTAGAGGGACTGAAAGGCTAATCAGATGTAAGCATATGCGCTACGCGCACGCTACGCGAACAGCCGTCAGCGGTCAGCTGTCAGCCCTTGGCTTAAAACAAGATATTCGGCTTAGGAGTTCAACGGACTCAAAGCCAAATACAATGAATTCCTTGGCCGAAAGGCCAAGGAACTGAGATTAAACCAATGCTTACCTCTTTAATTCAAAAGCTGATAGCTGATAGCTGATAGCTGATAGCTGATAGCTGATAGCTGATAGCTGATAGCTGATAGCTGATAGCTGATAGCTGATAGCTGATAGCTGATAGCTGATAGCTAATAGCTGATAGCTGATAGCTTATAATCAGCAATGCCTAAGAATCGGCTCAACTAAATAATCATAAATCAGTTGATATTGAGCGTCTGGTTCTTGCTGCCATCTCATCACTAAACCTGACTTGACCAATAGCTCTAGGATAAAATCTAAGTTGTCAGTGGATAACTGTAACTCTGCTCCTAAATCGTCTTTTGTTCGGAATGGTCGAGTGCCATCCTTATCCGTTAACAAACCCAAAATTTTCCAAGCCGCGTTTTGGTTTTCTGAACCACAATCAGAAACAACCCCTTCTAAATAGCGCTCCACTAGCTTTTCTTTTGATCCGTTTTGTCGATAAGCCGCTAAAGTATTGATTTGCTCAGTTTGCAGTTGCACTCCCACTATCTGTAATTCAATCGGGCTTACTTCTCCCACTGGTTCATTCTTAGCTAGGTCGTTTACCAACTCATCGACTAATGCATCCTCTAGGTAAAATTTAGCTATAGTGGTTAGATTATAAATAATCGATTTTGCCTCGTCTGGAGAAAAATTACCGACATAATAAAGGATACCTTTATTAAGAATATCATTATTAATGGCATCCAAATCTACCTGACGAGCGCACTTTAATAATAGGTGTAGATAATCCTCCCGTAAACACAGGATAACTTTGAGATAAGGAATATTAAGACAGTCACGGAAAAACTCAAAGAAGCGTTTTTGTTCAGCTGGCTCTCGGCAAGCAAAGAAAAACTCTTCAAATTGGTCAAAAATCAGGATGTTAATCTGGTTTTGCCGTTGATTTTTTTGCAACTGGTCTAGAAGAGTAGCCGGTTCTTCGCGTAGCGTGGCCTTTTGGCCAAGGTTGTTTTTATAACCTTCAACCTTTAAACCTTCAACCTTTAGACCTTCAACCTTTAAACCTTCAACCTTCAACGGTGAAGAACCTTCACCCTTCGCCTCTAGGATACGTTTACCCAACTCTTTTTCCCAGTCAGTGTAAACCTTCAACCTAATCGGGACTATATCACGGTTACCAATGGGTTGCTGTTTTAGGGCGGGGATTAGCCCAGCTTCTAGTAAGGAACTCTTGCCCACTCCAGCTTGACCATAAATTACAGTTAGTTTGTGCTGGGTACTGGCAATGCGTTGCACTAGCTCTTGTACTTTGTGTTGCCAATGGGAAGCAGTCATGGCCTGAGATACGGTAGCGCTACCTTTACTCTTGGTCTGTGCTAAGTGATTCTGTGCTAAGTGATTCTGTGCTAACTGATTCTGTTGGGAGGATTTGAGTTTACCCGCACCGATAAAAGCAAGTAAACCATGCTCTTGTGCGATCGCAAGCCGTTCTTGTTTTACTGTAAATGCTGCTTGATATCGTTTTTGTTGCCAGTAGAGGGTTCCTAGAGTTTCCAGGATTTCCAGGTAGAGTTTCGGCTCATCACTAATCCCTAACTCCCTAGCCCGTTCCAGATGGCGAATCGCTGTGGAATGCTGACCCAAGTGCTGTTGGGCTTGAGCCAGAAGTAACAGATAGCGACCAACGGGAGATTTCTGTGTGATCTGTTCTGCATCTTGATCTATCTTAACTATTCCATTGAGGCAAGATAAAGCAGAATTTTCCTGATAGTCAAGGTACTGTTGCTGTTTTTGGGGTTGGATACTTGCCGGATGATAGGACAATTTTTTACTTCCCCCTCTTCCCTGTGTTCCATAGGCCAACAAATCTTCCCTATCCTGTGCAGCACCCTGTTCTTCTGTGACTTTTGTTATAATTACATTGGCATATAGTGCGTTTGTGTAAGCCTCCTGCCAGCAGGATTTTTGTAGCGCCACTGTTCCTAGAAATCCATAATCCTGAGCTAGTTGCACAGGAGCAGAGTAACTTCTGTGTAGCGCTAGAGACTTTTTAGCTAGACTTTCCAAATCCTCCCAGGCTTCCAGAGATTGCAGTATCTCACCGAGTTTATTAATAAACTTAGCCACTAAATCCGGTCGTTGCTCTTGTTCGAACACCACCAGACACTGCTCTAAATACTCTTTAGCCTTGTACCAATTTTCTTGATAGCTAGGGTCTCCTGGTCTATACTGCTTAGCCTGATCGCAATAGCATAATCCTAGGTGAAACAGGAGAACTGCTTCTCGCTCCCGACGTGAAGGGGTAATAGGCTTAGAGGTTATGAAGGTAGGCAGACCAAGTCCGGGGAGAATCTCACCATTGTTTTCTGGCTTGCTCTGCTGCTTACCTGGTTTCTGTTGCCAGAATTCTAAACTTTTCTGATAGTGGGTAATAGCAACATCAATCTTGCCCAATCCATACGCCTCTCGACCCCAGACAAAGTTAAGACTGCCTAGTAACTCTGGTGGCAACTCGTGGTTCCCACTTTCCAAATCCCGTAAGGCAAACTTAATTTCCTGACTATAACCAGCACCTAAGATAGCATCATTGGGGCAAATTTCACTGGCACCTAATTCTAATACTGTGCTAAATAAAGACTTGGCTTTTTGTTGTAGGTTACTAATTAGGCTTGAGGTTGGGATTTCAAACATAACCGTTGTTGCCCAACTGTGGA
>NZ_JAAHHZ010000529.1:0-3348 GCF_010672005.1 Moorena sp. SIO4A5
CACACTCCCCGCGCCCCCGCCCCACACTCCCCGCGCCCCCGCCCCACACTCCCCACACTCCCCCATCTGTTTCTAATGCATCAAATTAAGCTTGCCACGCCACTACTTTTTGACCCTGGGGTATCTAATCCTCAATAATGCGATCGCTTAGGCCACGCTACGCGATTGGCCTTTTGGCCACGCTACGCGAACGCAAACTGCTGAAACCTAGCCAGATTTGATGTAATATTTCCCCTATTACAAAGCGATGCAGCGCGGTCTTGGGAAGGCAGCGCCTTCATGTGGGGGTTCCCCCCATGAGCGACTGCCGTGGTTTCCCCCACTCGCGCTTTGCATCAAGAATTGAAGTGCTTATGGGTGGACTAACACAAAGCCTCCCTTAAGCCTACCTGACTCGAAGGTTAATGGCTAAGAACCTTAAACCTGTAACCTTGGCCAAAAGGCCATGCTATGGGAAAAACCAAATAACCTTAAACCTTTAACCTTGGCCTTGGCCTTTGGGCCACGCGTGCCCGTTCAACTTTAAACTTAAACCCAAGGGACTCAAACCCAAGAGGAATCTTAAAAAAAAAATGGATAAATTCATCTAATATTCATCGAAATTTAATCTGTTTTTGAATAAAATTCAGGAATATTGAAACACTAGTTATAGTTTTTCTATGGATTATGATAATGTGTTGAGTTTTGGGATGCTTATTTTTAATTAAAAAAGGAAAAAAATATCGGTGTTTTCAAAAATCATGTAGGATGTAGTTTGGAATAAAATCCTACACTACCAAGACTTTTTTTAATTTGTTAGTGCCTGTTGAACTGTAGCAACACGACTGCCTCACTATGACCCAATTGAATCATTGGTTGAAATCCTTAGGAATGCTAACTGTAGCTGTGCTAACTACGGTATCTCCTATTACCTCTAGAAAAGCTAACGCTAGAACAGTTGCGGACTTAAGGCAAGAGGGAAAATCTCTAGAAATTTCTGTGCTTCCTCCAGAGACAGCTCCGACCGATTCCATTAAAATCCCTGTTCCCCCTCCGGAAACGAACAAGAATGGCATTTGTCCGGAGTTTCTGCCACCAGTGATTGACTCGATTATCGATCATCCTTCCTTGGCGAGAGGGAAATGGGGGATTGTGGTTGAATCATTATCGGAAGAGAAGGTTTTCTACAGCCACAATGCTAATCAATACTTGATCCCTGCTTCTAACATCAAACTATTAACTACAGCGGCAGCATTAAACAAGGTTCATCCCAATACTCCTATTCGATCTAAGTCAATGAAAGAATGGGTGAAGATAACGAATCTAAAAAGCCACAATAGTTATGCTGATACGTTATTGCGCTATATTGGCGGGTCGGAAGCAGTGCAGGATGCTTTGGCAGAATTGGGAGTTGACCCTAATAGTTATCGACTGGTAGATGGGTCTGGCTTATCCCGGAAAAATTTAGCGACTCCGGAGGCATTTATAACCACTCTCAAAGGGATGAGTGATGCCAATAATAACCAAGTTTTCCTAGCCTCTTTACCGGTGGCGGGAGTGAGCGGTACTCTCAAAAATCGGTTGCGTCATCCCTCTACACAAACCAAAGTTCAAGCCAAAACCGGCACCCTCAGAGGAGTTAAAGCTCTGTCTGGATATCTCGAACATCCCGATTACGGCACTATCGTGTTTAGCATCATGGTTAATCAACCATCCCAGTCAGGAAAAGTCTTAGAAAAGGGAATTGATCAGATTGTTCTGCGCTTAACTCAGCTGATGCCTTGTAATTCATAGAGATTGTGTGGGGAGATGGGGAGATGGGGAGATGGGGAGATGGGGAGATGGGGAGATTTTTATCAAGGGTAATTATCCGACTCCCGACTCCCGACTCCCGACTGTCTAATCCTTCAAACTAGTCTTCCCCCGATTCCCGATTCCCGATTCCCGATTCCCGATTCCCTGTAACAATCCGATCAAAATACCAATTCAATACCGGAGCGAGCAAACTATGGAACCGGCCTAGTAATGTCATCTCGAATCCTGGCATGATCCCAAACTGCTTTTTCTCAATACCTCGTACAATCTGATCAGCTACGGCAGTTGCACTCCACATCTGGGCACTGCCAGTAATCATCTTAGTTTCCAGGGGCTTGGTTTTATTTTCGGCTTCCAGTTGTGGGGTATCGGTATCGGGAGGATAGACAATAGAAACATGAATACCTTGGGGCTTTAACTCACCGCGCAAGGATTCCGCTAAACCCCGCAGGGCAAATTTACTGGGACTGTAAGGGGTATAGCCATAAATACCAATCAGTCCAGCACCGGAAGATAGCAGTACAATATGACCCTTTTGTTGGTTTACCATGGTGGGTAGTACTGCTTTAATAGCATAGAGGGAACCAAAATAGTTAACTGCCATGGTTTGTTCAAATACCTCTATGGGCAGCTCTTGGAAGTAACCGGGATGAGCAATACCAGCGCTAGTGATTAATAGGTCAGCAGGACCGATTTGGTTAATTGCTTGCTCAATAGCTGCTTCTACCTGTATCTGCTGGGAAACATCAGCAGAAATAGTGAGAATTTTTGGTTGCGGATGGGTTCCCATGGCTTCAATCTCGACTTTAGCCTGCTCTAGCTTAGCTGTATCCCTAGCAATCAAAGTCAGATTAGCTCCCTTCTGGGCTAATAATTTGGCAGTGGCTTTGCCAATCCCACTGGAGCCCCCTGTGATAATGGCGTGCTGTTGATTGAAGGTCATGGTTGAATCTATAGGGAACAGGGAATCGGGAACAGGGAACAGGGAGTCGGGAGTCGGGAGTCGGGAATCGGGAATCGGGAATCGGGAATCGGGGGCGTTGGGTCAGTCAAGTAATGAATAGGAGTAGGTGCGATTCGTTGGGCATAAACCGGATAAAACCGGGGGACTGCCCGAAGGGGTAAAACCCTTTAACTGTATGATTCATGTAGGTTAAACTCCTACAGCCTTGATGTCAGGTTACTCCATATTCCTAGGCTCCGAGAATGAACATCAAAGAGTCGAGTGCAAGGAATAAACGCGGAGGCAAGTCGAAGTCATTTAAGACCCATGCCGCTAGGGAGACCGAAAGGGTAAGACAACGAACTGGTGATTGACGCATCGTCAATTCAAGATTTAGGACACAATGACTTAAGTCCTTTATCGACTCGAAGATGATAAGGAAATGGATTTTTCCTTATCATCTTCGACATCCTTCCCCAGAAATGGGCATCTTCCGGTGTATAGCCAGTACCCAACCCGGTCAGTCAATGGTCATACGGAACGAAGTAACCAGGATAGTTGCTCCCTAAAAGGGTAGGTATTCAGCCTCATGGGCTATCTTGGCGAGACGG